>CAZSTV010000058.1:0-26121 GCA_964609665.1 uncultured Acidimicrobiaceae bacterium | reverse complement strand
GCTTCGTCCCAGCACTGACGGGCCATGTCGAGCTTGAGCTCGTAGGGCACCTCGTCGGTGCTGAAGTCATAGGCGGTACGACCGGCACCCTCAAGTGCCTGAATCTCGCCGACGAAGATGCCATGCATACGACGACGGGCACGATCTGCCACATCATCGGCATCCGGATCAACGAAACCGACGACCATGGTGTCGCGCAGATCGCTCATGCGCTGCTCGGTGTCCACCCGGTTGAACCGGCTGTCACGAGCTAGAGCTGATGGAGGAATGTTCTTCTGCATTGGGATCTCCCACTCTCTGACCGGTCGATCGCTTCAGGGCGAGCTGTAGCCGAGGATCCGGGACCAGAGAAATCGATCTATAGAAGTTCCAACGAGTGTACAACGTCACACCGCTGCGGTGCCATTTCCTGCTACATCCATGTCAAACGCCCTAGAACTGGGCGGTTTAGCCCAAACCGAACCATCAGAATTTGGAACGGTCGCTTTCGAGCAGTTCTGAACTTGCGATTGCCCGCAGTCGGCTGGCCCGCTCAGCGGTGTCAGCGCCCCGAAGTTCAGCGACCCCGAACTCGGTCACGATCCGGTCCGCTAGATAGTGCGGGACGGTAACTCGGTGGGCGGGGTCGATGGCCGCAACGATGCGGGACTGTTGGCCCCGACGGGCGGTTGCCGGCAACGCCACAATGCTCATCCCCGACCGGGCCAAGAACGCACCTGCTGCGAAGTCGGGCTGTCCGCCCGGCCCAGAGACCACCCGCCCGGCCGCCACCTCCGCATTGATGGAACCATCGAAGGCCACCTCTACCGCTGAGTTGATGGCGGTGAAGCGATCCTGCATTGCCAGCGCCGGGACGCCGTGGCTGTAGTTGGAGGCAACCATGACAATGTCATCGCGGGCCGCAGCCCACTCGGCAACCCTGGCCGTGCCAACCAGCGCCGAGGTCACATGTAGTCCGGCGTCGACCACTTTCGTTGCGCCGGTCATGACTCCGCTGTCGACCAGATCGATCACTGCGTCGCCAAGCATGCCGCTGTGCAGACCGAGGTCGACATGATCACCGAGCGCCGCAAGGGCCGCGTCGGGAATGGCGCCGATGCCGTATTCGATGACCGCGCCATCACCGATCAGCGCGGCGACGTTGCGCCCGATCTGATCGCTCGTCTCGCTGGGCCGCGGGACCGGCAGGGAGATCAGCGGGTGCGCATCCACCTCGACCAGCCCGTCGAAGTCGCTCCGTAGACACTCGACGACACCGCGGGTGTAGGGCATGGCCGGGTTGATCTCAGCCAAGACCAACGGAACGGAACGCACAAGCTCCGGGGTTGCGCCGCCGTTGGTGCCGAGACTGAAGCGACCGTCGGGACCCGGCAGGCTGACCTGCACCAGCACCACGTCCACCGCGAGCGGGCCGCCCGGCCCGTAGAACCCGCCGAACTGGGACGAGCAGCCCGACACCACACGGAGCGCGTCCGCTTCGGCCATGCCATCGAGAGCTCGTGACGGCTGCACGCTCAAATGGCGGAACGGAGCGTGGGGAAACTCGAACGTGGCCAGCGGCTCCGCCAGGTAGTCGCAGGTGGTCTCAATGTCGGTCCACCGCTCTCGCTGGGCGGCCATCGCCTCGAGCATTGCGGTGGGCGGCCCCATCAACGGCGGCACATAGACCCGTGACCGGTCGGGGATCAGTGCCAGCGCCTCATCCATGGACAGCGACCGGCCGGGTCGCTGGACCCGAGGCGGCAGCTGAGCATCAACGTCCAACGCACTTGTCGGGCTCAACGGATCAGCTGGTTATAAGACGGAGCAGCGAGGCGTGCACCGCTTCGATCGATGCCCGGTCCAGGAACTCATCGGGCGCATGGGCCACGGTGGGGTCACCGGGACCAAAGTTGGTGGCCGGTATGGCCAGCTCGTGGAATCTGGCAACGTCGGTCCAACCCAGCTTGGCCCGTACCTCCAGATCATTCTCTGAGACCAGTCGAGCGAGAAGCGGGTGCGTCAACGATGGGGCACACGGCGGGGATGAGTCGACGACGATGAACTCATCACCGTCTTCGATGTCGGGGGCGAGCAACTCGCGAACCCACGCCTCGGCTTCCGCCTCGGTCCGATCCGGGGCGTACCGGTGATGGATCCGCAGCACGGCGGCATCCGGAACGACGTTGCCCGCAACCCCACCTTCGACCGACACCGCCTGGATGGCCTCACGGTAGGTGCAACCGTCGATGGTCGGTGTTCGGGCCTCGTACTCGGCCAGGCGGGTCAGGATGGGGGCCAGGCGGTGGACGGCGTTGCGGCCCATCCACGGCCGAGCGGTGTGCGCCCGGGCCCCGGCCAACGACAGCTGCATCCGAATGGCTCCCTGGCAGCCTGCCTCGATGGCGGCCGATGTGGGTTCACCGAGGATGGCGCAGTCCGCCTCAAGCAGCTCAGGACACTCGGCCCGAAGCTCGTGCAACCCGCTGTGTTCCTGAGCGACTTCCTCCCGGGCATAGAACACATAGGTAAGGTCCACGGTGGGTTCCGACACCGTTCGAGCCAGGTCCAAGAAAACCGCAAGACCACCCTTCATGTCGGCGGAACCGAGCCCCCAAAGGGTGTCGCCGTCCAGCTTTGGGACCGCGTTGCCATTGACCGGCACCGTGTCGGTGTGGCCGGCCAGAATTATCCGCTGGGACCGGCCAAGGTTGGTGCGAGCGATCAGATTGTCACCGATTCTGGTTACCTCGAGGTGGTCCAGATCGGAGAGTTCTCCCTCCAACCAATCGACGAACGGGGCCTCCTCAAAGGAGACCGATGGCATCGCCACCAGTTCGGCGGTGAGTGACAGCAGATCAGTCATCACCCAACAGTACCCGGTACCCTGGAGATCAATGGCAGCGACGGAGTCATCAGCGCAAACCACGGTCATGGCCGACGAGAACGCGCAGCGCGGGTTCAGCCGATCGATTCTGATCTCGGCCGTTCGGTGCACCCTGACCTACGTGGTTTTGCCGTTTCTTTCGCCCCTCATTGGTCTTGCGCCAGGCGTCGGGCCGGTCATCGGCCTGATCGTCGGTGTCATCGCCATCGCCGCCAACGTGTTCAGCATTCGCCGCTTCTGGCGGGCGGACCATCGCTGGAAGGTCAAGATCACCGTGCTGCACGTGTTGGTCATCGCGCTGCTGCTGGTCCTGATGGCTCTCGATATCAACCAGCTGGTCAGCTGATGCGGATCTTCTACCTTTGCCTCGGCCTCGCTTCGGTTGGCATAGGTGGCATCGGCGTGTTCGTACCCGGCCTGCCAACAACGGTCTTCTTCATCATTGCGGCCTGGGCGTTCTCCAAGTCCAGCACCCGACTGGAACAGTGGGTCCTGAACCTGCCGGGCATCGGCCCGATGGTCAGCGACTTTCGGGCAGGCCTCGGCATGCCGCAGCGAGCCAAGATTGCCGCGATCACCTGCATCGTCTTGGCCGTCGGCCTGAGCGCCGGACTACTTATTGGCAACCTGGTGGTGCGCCTGATCGTCGTGGCCGTCGGCCTTATCGGCGTCTGGTACGTAGGCATGCACGTGCCAACGAGAGAGCGCATCCTGGCCGAGCGCGAGATGACAGGCATGGCCGTTCCGCCTCCAGCGGAACTCTAACCCTGCCGATTTACTGACCGGAGTGCAGCGCTTCGTTGATGCCGCCCCAGCGGGACGGATCTGACTCGCGGACCTCGACAACGCCCGAGGTCGAGTTGCGGATGTACAGCAACCCCGGGGTGCCCGACAGGTTCTTGGCCTTGGCCAACTCCCCACCCGGCAACGTCACCACGGTGCCGCCGGTGACGTACAGGCCGGCCTCGACGGTGCAGGCGTCCCCAAGCGAGATGCCGATACCGGCGTTTGCGCCGATCAGGCAGTTTTCGCCGACCGAGATGGTCTCGGTGCCGCCACCGGACAGCGTGCCCATGATGGACGCGCTGCCGCCGATGTCGCTGTTGGCGCCAACGACGACACCGGCGCTGATCCGGCCTTCGACCATTGACGGCCCGAGGGTTCCGGCGTTGAAGTTCACGAACCCTTCGTGCATGACCGTGGTGCCATCGGCTAGGTGGGCGCCGAGGCGGACCCGGTCGGCGTCGGCGATGCGAACACCCGAGGGGATGACGTAGTCGGTCATGCGGGGAAACTTGTCGACCGATGTCACCGAGACGTGGTGGCCCTTGGCCGCTGCGAGAGACCGCAGGGCGTCCACCTGGTCGGGGGCGACCGGCCCGGCGGTGGTCCAGGCGACATTGGCCAGCTTGCCGAAGACGCCCTCCATCGAAATGCTGTGGGGCGTTGCCTCACGGCGAGACAGCAGGTGAAGCCGCAGGTAGGCGTCGGCGGCGTCGACCGGGGCGGCGTCGAGATCTTCGATGGTGGTGGTGATCACTTCACCACGGATGAGGCCAACCTCTTCGGCGAGGCAGGACCGGGCGGGCGTGACATCGCCCTCCGGATACCACACGTCGAGCCTGGCGCCCGAGGCTACATCGACGTAACTATGTCCGGTTGCTGTCGTGGTCATGGGCCACAGGGTAGCGGCGGTCCTAAACCTGCAAACCCATTCGGGTGGCTGCCAGGGCCAACCGCTCGTCGGGCTGTACCAGTGCGATGCGGACATGGCCCGCTCCCTGGGTGCCGTAGAACTCTCCGGGGCTGACCAGGACGCCTGCGTCGGTGGCGAGGCGTCGGGCGAATGCCCACGCGTCACCGTCGGGAGCGGGCGCCCACAGGTAGAAGCCACCACCCGGCATCTCGGCTTCGGAGCCCGCCAGCGCGGCAATGCGGCGCATCAGTTCAAGCCGTCGGTGGTAAATCTCGCGCTGTTCCTCGACGTGGGCTTCGTCTGCGAAGGCCGCAATGGCCGCTGCCTGGACCGGCCCTGGTTGCATGAAGCCGGCGTGTTTGCGCAACTCGCCCAGATAGTGGACCAGCTCGGGGTCGCCAACGTAGAAGCCCGACCGAGCGCCTGCCAGGTTGGACCGCTTGGACAGCGAATGAACCGCCAACACCCCGTCCAGCCCGTGGCTGACGATGGACTGTGGCTCGCCGTCCCAGGTGAATGCGGCGTAGCACTCATCGGAAACGACGAGCACACCGTTGTCTTGTCCCCAGCGATAGGCCGCGCCGAGGTCATCCAGGCCACCGGCCGGGTTGCCCGGCGTGTTGACCCACAGGCATAGCGCTCTGGCGGCATCGGCCGGGTCGATCGCCGAGAGGTCAAGACGCCATTCGCTGTCGACGGGGACCGGCACCGCTCGGCACCCGGCGAGGGTCGCTCCCATCTCATAACTCGGGTAGCTGATGGCCGGGTAGAGCACGGTGTCCAGGTCTGGCCGACGCAGCTTCAACCAGTGCGGGAGGCCTGCCACAAACTCCTTTGAGCCGATGGTGGCCCGCACATCTCCGGGACCCACATCGGAGCCGACCAATCGGTTCAGCCACCCGGCCGCGGCCTCTCGGAACTCTGGCGAGCCGATGCTCGGCGGGTAGGTCCGCTCGGTGCCTGATCCGGCCAAGGCGGCAAGCACCGAGTCCGGCGGCGGATCGAACGGGGTGCCGATCGACAAATCGACCATGCCGCCGTCGTGGCCCTGAGCGATGGCCTTCAGCTCATCGAGGCGGTCATAGGGGTAGGGCGGCGGGACAAATCCAGTGGCGACGTTGCTCACGTTTTGATATTCAGCTTTCGATCTTGCGGATAACGAACTCGTCCAACCGTTTGGCAGATGCAGGCTCGAAGCGGGCCAGGATCCGCATGCCGTCATCCTCGGTGGTTTCGGTTAGCACCTCGCCCTCCCGGTGGGCGGCCGCCAGAATATCGCCTCTGGCCCAGGGGACAAAGAGCTCAAAGACTTCGGTCATGGCCCGCAGCTGGTCGCCGATGGCGGCCAGCAACTCATCGGTGCCCTCACCGGTAGCAGCGGAAACGGCAACCGAGCCCGGATGATGGTCGACGAGGAGCTTCACCTCGGGTGACAGGTCGGACTTGTTGAAGACGATCAGCTGAGGAATGTTCTCTGCATCGATCTCGCTCAGCACCTGACGGACCGCGTCCATGTGAGCAACCGGGTCCGGGCCCGCACCGTCGACGACGTGCACCAGCAGGTCAGCACCGGCGGAAACCTCAAGGGTGGACTTGAACGCCTCGACCAGTTGGTGGGGCAACTTCTTCACGAAGCCGACGGTGTCGGTCAGCAGAATCTGCTCGCCGCCGGGCAACTGCAGCTTTCGAGTGGTCGGGTCCAGCGTTGCAAACAGTCGATCCTCGACCACCACATCAGCACCGGTGAGCCGACGCAGCAGCGACGATTTGCCAGCGTTGGTGTAGCCGACGATGGACACGGTGCGATAGGGCGAGCGATGGCGGGCCTTGCGCTGGTTGCTGCGGCGGGCCGAGATCCCCGCAAGGTCCCGCTCCAGTTTGTGCATCCGCCTGACAACGCGGCGTCGGTCAACCTCTAGCTGGGTCTCACCGGGACCTCGAGTACCGATGCCGCCACCCTGCTGGCTGTAGTCCTTCTTGTTGCGGAGCCGGGGCAGCCGGTACCGCAACTGGGCAAGCTCCACCTGGGCCTTACCCTCGGCCGAGGTTGCGTGCTGGGCGAAGATGTCCAGGATGACCGCTGTCCGGTCGAGCGCGGTGCGCTTCAACATGCGTTCGAGGTTGAACTGCTGGCCGGGGCTCAGCTCATCGTCAAAGACAACGGTGTCAGCGTCGATGGCCAGCGACGAGTCCAGGATCTCCTGCACCTTGCCGCGGCCGACGAAGGTGCCGGGATCTGGCCGTTCCCGCCGCTGCACCACGCGGTCGAGCGCGTCGGCACCTGCGGTGTCGACCAGCAGCTCCAGCTCGTCGAGCGATGCCTTGGTGTCCACCGCGGTTTGGCCCGCGACGGTGACGCCGACCAGGACAATCCGTTCCCGGAAACTCTGGTCGAGGAAGCCGGTATCAACCGTTGCGCCGTAGTCGCCGAAGGCACCGCGGTGGTCGCCGATGGCTTCACCGTCGGGGCCGACCGGCCGGTCGACGGCAATCCTCTCGAAGTCGTCCCCGTCGACGTCGTCAAACTGCGCCAGGAACTCCGCGTCTTGCGCGCCGCTGGCGCTGTCGCTGCCGTTCTCGTTGTGGTTGTCGTTCTGGCCAGGGCCATCGGTGCCGTGTTCACCCATCGATGATCACCTCCGCCACCTGGACCGCCGGTCCAATGAGAAAGATCTCGTCATCGGACAGTTCCACTATTGCCGACCCTCCGGGCATGTCGACCGTGACCGGCGATGACACGAGGTCCATGTTATGGGCGGCCCATGCCGCTGCGCAGGCTCCGGAGCCACACGCCTGAGTCACGCCAGCGCCCCGCTCCCAGACCCGCAGCGACACCTGGCCGGCTCCAAGCACCTCGACAAGGTGCACGTTCACTCCCGACGGATAGTCGGCCTCGACAACGGGCCCGATGACCGACATGTCCGCGTCGCCGAGCGAGTCGACGAAGGCGACGAGGTGGGGGTTGCCAATGTCGACCCCGGCCTGAGCGGTTGGCGATACGTCTACCTCGCCCCAACGTTCACTTGGGACAGGTCCGGCGACCGCCTTGCCCATGCCGGCCCGAACAAGGGCGGAGGCGCTCCCCTCCCCGTTGGACGCTGCCATGATGGTCAGCGACCGAACGCCAGCGTCGGTGACGATGGACAGTTCCTGATCGGTTGAGCGGTCAAGACCAAGGTGATTCGAGATGGCTTGCCCGAGGCAGCGAATGCCGTTGCCGCTGATCTCGGCTCGTCCCCCGTCGGCATTCCACAGGACCATTCGCCACCGCCGCACCGGCTGCCCGCCAGGTTCGCCCGGCTCGGAGTCGGACTGGGGCTGGGGCTCGGGGGTTGCGAGGATGAGGCCGTCCGCTCCAACGCCGACGTGACGATCACACCAGGCCACGGCGTCGGCCTCGGTCGGCAGGGGTGCCCCGGTGCGCGCCGGGTCGACGGCAATGAGAAAGTCGTTTCCCAGGCCATGGTGCTTCGTCAGCACAGTACGGCCCACCGCGTCACGGCGGTCCGTCTGCTCGGTTGCTGCGGGTGCTGTCATCGCTTCCAGTGTCGCAGGTTCTCGGCAGGAACCACATCGGATATTGGCGCTGCGATCAAAAACCCCGGCATCAGGCTGAAATTGACGTGTCCCACCACGCTGAGACGTCATCGACCAACGTCGGATCCACGGCATCAAACCAGGTGATGCGGGGGTCGCGGCGAAACCACCGCTGCTGGCGACGAGCAAACTTCTTGGTTCGGCGCCGCGCTTCGTCGAGCGCCTCGTCGAGCGACATCTCACCTCGAAGATGGGCCAGCAGTTCCCGGTAGCCAAGCGCCTGGGCCGCAGTGCGGGAGAAGCCGGTCTCCGCCAGTTGCTCCACTTCGGCGAGGAAGCCGTTCGCCATCTGCTGCTCGTAGCGGGCATCAATCCGGCGATCCATCTCGTCGCGGTCGATCTCCAACCCGGCGAGCGCAAACCGGGTCTCGCCGTAGTGGTCAACCCCTGGACCGAATGATGAGAACGGCTGACCGGAGCCGACCACAACTTCGAGTGCTCGGATGATCCGCCGTCGGTTCGACGGCAACATCTTCGTCGCAGCCACCGAGTCTGCCGCCTGAAGCCTGGCGTAGAGCAGATCGGTGTCTGGCTCGGCCTCAAGTTCGGCCCGCACCTCGGGATAGTGCCCCGGCAGGTCAAAGTCGTCAACGACGGCCTGGACGTACAGTCCGGTGCCGCCGACCACGATGATTTGTTTGCCTCTGGCCTCCACCTCGGCCATCACGTCGACCACCTCGGTGCGGAACCGGTGGAGCGTGTAATCCTCATCTGCACCGAGCACATCGACAAGGTGATGCGGCACTGCAGCCCGGTCTGCCGCTGTCGGTTTCGCTGTGCCGATGTCCATACCGCGGTACACCGCCATGGCATCGGACGAGACGATCTCGACCGAACGGACCCGCTCCGCCAAGGCGAGGGCGAGCGCCGACTTCCCGGTGGCGGTCGGGCCAACGATCACCAACGGCGGTCGGGCCACGGCACCCTCACGGGCGCTACCCATTGACGGCATCGGTCGAGCTGTCGGCGGCGCTGTCGAGCGGCGAAAGCCCGAGCAGGTGACAGATCAATATGTAGTGATCCAACCTGACGATGTCGGGGTCCGAGCCGTAGGCCTCGTAGAACCGGAACACCGCTTCGGGCCCGAGGGCCAGGTGCACACTCTGGTGAATGATCGCCAGGTCGAGATGACGATCGGCAACGACCATCAAGTCCAGGCTGCGAAACCCGCTGAACGATCCCCCATCGACCATAAACTCCGCGAGCACCGGCCGACCGTGACACAACACTGGCTCCTCGGTTGCTGGCCGACCGTCGACCACCATTGCCAGGAGCTGGTCGCCGTCGTAGCGGTCATAGGGCGCTGGCAGCAGCGACGGATCGAAGCGCTCATCGCCAACAGCGGCCCGGCAGCGATCGACAAAAGCCTCCCACCCACCGGTAGCGGCATGCTGGCCGACGTCGCGGCGCTCATCGCCCGACAGCTCATGCAGTTGACGCAACCCGTTGGCCACCGCGACGACCAGATCGTCTGGGTCAGCGTGCAGGTCGGGGCGGTCGGCAGGTTGACCAGCCGGCGATTCTCGGTGAACGCCCGGGTCGTTGCGGTCGGCAGGTCCGGTCATGATGCCGCCAAGCCTAGAAGCTCGGAAGCGGTTAGCCCGCGGTCAGCTAAGCGTCGGGTCTTGGGGGTTGCGGGGGTCGCTCGGGTACCCGCGACCGCAGGCCATCCCAGCCACCATGGCCATGAGCGTCATGGCCACCGGCTTTGGCGACACCACCTGGTGCAGGTGGTCGCCGTTGAGTCGCATGGTCAACCAGCCGGCCTCATGGGCCTGGTCACAGGCTTCGGCGTAACCGGGGCCGAACGACAGAAAGCCGCGGCCGATGTCGGCGGGCAAGTCCGGCACCGGAGCGCCCTGATCGAACCAGGTCCGCGGTACCGGGGCCGCTTCGTTGAACACAAGATCACGAGCCACGGGATCGACCACAAGGCCCGACACCAGCGAACCCCACCAGCGAGGCCACGGCGGCAGATAGTCATCGGGACGGACCATGCCATCCAGCATTGCGCCGTAGCCCGGGACCGAAACGGTGAAGGCCTGGCCGGTCGGGAAACGCCCGTCGACCAAAATCATCGCATCGATCGACCAGCCCTTGTCGACCAGGTGATCGACGAGCAGCGGCGTTCGAGGACACGCCGCAGAGTGGGAGACGACCACCGTCGGCAGATCTGACGGTGGCTCGACGGTGAGCACCTGGTTGATCCACGGCGTTATGTGGTCGAGGTCGGCCGACGTGGTCATTGTGGTTTCGGCAATGACCGACGGCTGGCCGAGCTCGGTCATGGCATCGACAACCGGAGCCCAGCTGGCAGTGCCGAGCAGTGGACTTGGTATGAAGAGCCAACCGTTACGAGCAGATTGCAAAAGGTCCCCTAGGTACGCGCGATCGCGAAGTCAACCATTCCAAACCAACCCCGCATACTGCAAGTTCAGTCAGTCTATCCCTAGCGTTTTAGGGCCTGACGGACCCTGATCAACAGCGTTAGGACAACTCGTCCAGCATGGCCAGCAGGGTCTTCTGCTGTTCAAAAAGGTCATGGGTTGGCTCGTCACCGGTCAGCGTTTGCGGTGCCTTGAAGTAGAAGCTCAGCCATTCCTGGATGCCGGATTTCGAGGCCCGGGCCGCGAGGTCCATGAACAACACCAGGTCGAGGACCAGTGGCGCGGCCAGGATTGAGTCGCGGCAGGAGAAGTCCACCTTGATCTCCATCGGATATCCCATCCACCCGAAGATGTCGATGGCATCCCATCCCTCTTTGTTGTCACCCTTCGGCGGGTAGTAGTTGATCCGCACGACGTGGTCCACGTTGCCGTAGAGCTCGGGGTAGGTCTCGGGCTCCAAGATGGTGTCGAGCACGCCGAGCTTCGACGATTCCTTGGTCCGGAAGTTGTCCGGATCGTCCAGTACTTCGCCGTCACGGTTGCCAAGAATGTTGGTCGAGTACCAGCCGCGCAGGCCAAGCATGCGAGCCTTCAGCCCGGGAGCGATCAGGGTCTTCATGAGCGTCTGTCCGGTCTTGAAGTCCTTGCCGGCAATCGGCACGCCACGGTCGGCCGCCAGCTCCTGCATGCAGGCAAGGTCGACCGAGAGGTTCGGCGCACCGTTGGCGAACGGGACACCGGCCTGGATGGCGGCATAGGCGTAGATCTGGCTCGGCGAGATGTTGTCGTCGTTCTGCTTGAGCCCCTCCTCGAAGGCGGCGACGGTCAGGTGGACCTCGCTCGGCTCTTGGTAGGCCTCGGTCGACCCGCACCAAATCATCACCAGGCGGTCGCAGTTGTTCTCGGCCCGGAACCGTTCGATGTCATCGATCAGCGCGAGCGCCTGATCCCACTTTGTGGTGGCGTCCTTGACCCGATGCCCCTCGAGACGCTTGACCCACTTCTGGTCGAACACGGCATCCATCGACACCACGGCTTCAAGGTCACCGGAGATCTCACCGAGATCACGATCGTTCAGTACACCGGCGGTGGTCGCTGCCTCCAGGCAGTTTGCGGAGATCGGATCC
Organism: uncultured Acidimicrobiaceae bacterium; assembly: GCA_964609665.1. Classification (GTDB taxonomy): domain Bacteria; phylum Actinomycetota; class Acidimicrobiia; order Acidimicrobiales; family SZUA-35; genus JAHELU01. The sequence goes on along the minus strand of CAZSTV010000058.1, from coordinate 14,448 downwards.
CAGCCGCCGAACACCATGTCGTCGAGCGAGGCCAGACCGACGATGTCTTGGATCCGCTGTTCGGTGCCGTCGGGGCCGGGCATACGACCAAGCTGGCTGAGCGAACCGATCGGTGGCTTGAGGCCTGCTCTAGCGGCCAGCACACCGGCGACAAAGGTTGACGCAACGGCGCCGAGCCCCGGGAGCAGAACGCCGAGCGTCCCGCCCGGGTCAGCCACGGCAGTGTTATCGGTAGCGGCGGATTCGGCGTTTGGAGCAGCATCGTGAGAGTTCGACATGCACTCAAACCTAAGCAATTCTAAATTTATTCAGCTGATACTTAAGACATTCATGACAATGGGTTAGCTATGCTGATGCGGTGAGCCTCTCCGCTCCCCTCCGCAATCTGACAACGCACCAGCTCCAGTACCTGTCAACGGTAAGCCGCAGCGCCACCATGGCCGAGGCGGCAGAACTGCTCAGCATCACCCCCTCCGCGCTCAGCCAGGGCCTGTCGGAGCTGGAGCGCCGACTCGGGCTTGACCTGTTCGAACGTCAAGGCCGAAACCGGGTGTTGACCGTCCAGGGGCAGGAGGCGGCCGCCCACGCCGATCGGATCTTGGCGTCGGTACGTGACATGACGCTCTGGGCGGACGCTGCGGCCAAGGGCGAGACCGGGCTTGTCCGCCTTGGTCTCATCGACATCGCCGCGGTCAACTACTTTCCGGAGACGCTCATCGCCTTCCGGGCCGAACGTCCAGCGATCGAGCTGCGCCTCAGCGTCGGTCCGTCGGCGTCGCTGGTCTCCCAGCTGGTGTCGGGACAACTCGATGCGGCGGTAATCGTCGAAGCCTCGGCGAGCCCCAGCCCGATCCTTACCGACGACGGTCAAGGCGACGATGCGTCAGCCCTGACCACCGTCGAGCTGTTTCATGAAGAGCTCGCCATCTACGCACCGGTCGACCCTGGCGATGACAGGACGGCGCGACGCCGGGTCGGCAAGCCATCAACATGGGGCCCCTGGGTCACGTTCCCCCCGCAGTCCCACACCCGAGGTCTCGTGGCTGCCGCCCTTCGGGAACTTGGTGCCGAGTTCCGGGTGGAGGCCGAGTCTCACCAGCCGGAGGTGCTGCGCCAGATGGTCAACCTCGGGATGGGTTGGACGGTGCTGCCGGTGCTCCAGGCCGAAACCGAACCCAACCCGCTGATCCGGGCAAGACGACGGCCGCTGCTGACCAGGCGCCTCGTCATCGCCCGGCGACGCGGGACGCCGACAGACCCGGCAACGTCGGAACTGATCGCCCGACTCCGACAACGAGCGGGCGAGCTGTCCCCTGCCGGCGGTACCCAGACGCCCTAGCCTGGCGCAATGGACCACCCCGGGCCGGGCCCGACAACAGATCAGCTTCCGAGCCGAATACGAGCACTCTTCGAGGCGACCCCCGATGACGTCGCAGCCATGGTCCGGTCCGCACTTGGCGACCACTCGACCGAGCTGGCGCTGCCGCCGGAGCCACCGGCCGGTGGTCTGCCGGTTGAAACCGCGTTATCCCTGGTCACGCCATATGTCAGAGGCGCCGCACGCAACCTTGGCGACCCCGGATTCTTGGCCCACATGGACCCCCCAACCCCGGCGATCAGCTGGGTCATGACCCTGTTGGCGGCGTCGAGCAATCAGAACCTCCTCCACCCCGACACCTCCCCCGCCGCCCGCGACCTGGAGCGCTCGGTCGTCGGTTGGCTTGCCGCCGCGTTCTCGATGAGTGGCGGTCACATGGTTCCCGGTTCGACGGTGGCGAACCTGACCGCCCTGTGGGCAGCCCGGGAACTGACCGGCGCCACCACCGTCGTCGCGTCCAGCGACAGCCACCTCTCGATCCGCAAAGCTGCCTCCATCCTCGGCCTCGGCTACCGCTCCGTTGACGTCGCAACCGACACGTCCGGCCGCGCTGACCGCCCGCCGGCACGGGCGATGAGTTGCGACGATCTGGACCGCTGCTTCACCGCGACCGACGAGCCACTCGACCCCGCCCGGACCGTGGTGGTGCTCACGGCAGGCACGACGGGCATCGGCGCGATCGACGCTCTTTCAGTGGACGACATGGCCACCCGGCCCGCCTGGGTCCATGTCGACGCGGCCTGGGGCGGGCCGCTGCAACTGTCGGCGACGCATCGTCACCGGGTAGCCGGAATCGAAACCGCAGACTCCATAGCCATCTCCGCTCACAAGTGGCTCTATCAGCCGAAGGAGTCCGCCATGGTGTTGTTCAGCGACGTCGCCGCGGCACATGACGCCATCAGCGTTGACGGGGCGTATCTACAGGTCCCGAATGTCGGCGTCCTCGGTTCCCACGGGGCGTCCGCTGCCGCGCTGGCAGCCACGATGCTGGCCCTCGGCACCGACGGCATTGCCGAACTGATCGACCTGGCGATGGGGATCGCCGATGACCTGGCCGCAAGGATCGACGCCAGCCCCGAACTGGAAACGTTCGCCCCTCACAGCAGCGGCGTGGTGGCCTGGCGCCATCGTCACGCCGACAATGCCCGGCTACAAAGCGAGCTGACCGGTGCGTTTGTGTCCACCGTGCAGATCGACGGTGACACGTGGCTGCGTTCGGTGGCGGCCAACCCCATGGCCCGCCCGGATCTGGTGGTCGACGCAGTCCTCGCTGCGGCCGCCAATCAGTAGCGGGTGGAGGGCGACCGAGTTAGCCGGAGGCGACCGGGATGCGGGTCCGGTAGCTCGGGCGGGCGGTCACCTCGACCAACTCGCCAAGCAGGTACTGATGTGCGGCGTCGGTGACCCTGGTGGTGGCGTAGGTCCCGGCCTTGAGCGGCTCGGACGCGAAGTGCACCAGTTTGTTGTGCGCGGTGCGGCCGGTGAGCACCGTTGGGTCCTTCTTTGACGGCCCCTCGACCACCACCTCTTCGATGCGGCCGATCCTGGCCCGATACTTCGCCAACGCTGAACGCTCGATGACGGTCCGCAGTCGGGCATAGCGGTCCTTGACCTCTTCCGGGTCGCAGAACTGATCGACCATTTCAGCTGCCTCTGTGCCTTCACGTGGCGAGAAGACGAAGGTGTAGGCGCTGTCGAACTGCGCTTCAGCCGCAACGGCGAGGGTCTCCTCGAAGTCATCAGCGGTCTCGCCGGGGAAGCCGACGATGATGTCGGTCGTCACGGCAACGTCGTCGATGGTCGCCCGAGCGTCTGCCAACTTTTCCAGGTAGCGGGCACCGGTGTAGCCACGATGCATGGCCGACAGAATGCGGTCAGACCCGGACTGCAGCGGGAAGTGAAGGTGCCCCACCACCGTGTCGGTCTCGGCCATGGCCGTAAACACATCGGGGGTCATGTCCTTGGGGTGCGGGCTGGTGAAACGAACCCGTCGGATGCCCTCGATGGCACCGACCTCTCGCAGCAGCGAACCAAACTGTGGCCTGATCCGCACGTCCTCACCGGCCTGGCGGGCCGCCAGTGAAAGGTCACGGCCGTAGGAGTTCACGTTCTGGCCGAGCAGCGTGATTTCTGTGACGCCCTGGGCCACGACATCTTCGGCCTCGGCCACAATGTCGGCGAACGGGCGGCTGATCTCCACGCCACGAACCGACGGCACAATACAAAACGCGCACGAGTTGTCGCACCCGATCTGAATGGTGAGCCAGGCCGCGTAGTCGGTCTCACGCTTGGCAGGCAGCGCGGAGGGGAACGCCTCGGCCTCGCCGAGCATCGCCTCTTCCCAAATTTCGGTGATCGGCCCATCGGTGCGGGCGGCGGCCAGCAACTCGGTGGCCCGGTGCACGTTGTGGGTGCCAAAGACCACGTCGACGTGGCCGGCACGCTGCTGAATGGTGTCCCGGTCTTTCTGAGCAAGGCAACCGGCGACGACGATCTGCATCTCCGGATTGGACTCTTTCAACACCTTCAGGTTGCCGAGTGCTCCGTAGAGCTTGTTGTCGGCATTCTCACGGATGCAGCAGGTGTTCAACACCACGACATCGGCGTCATCCGCCGAATCGGTCACCTCATAACCGTCGCTCTCAAGCAGACCCGCGATGCGCTCAGAGTCATGCTCATTCATCTGGCAACCGTAGGTTCTGAGGTGATACCGCTTCATTGCAGCAATTATACGACCGAGAACCGTTGCCGGAGGGCGCTGTTATCCGTGCAAGCGAACGCCAGGCGGTTTTAGCCACTAGGTCGAGATACCCGGTCGAGGCCTACATCGGGCGGAATCGGGCGCTGGGTCTGCCAAACTCGAAGTCGGTAGAACCATTTAGCTCATTGAGCCCAGGTGGACTGCCGACCGACTAGCCACGGACCTTCATCACCTTGTCAGAGGACAAGATCGCCGACCGGAATTGCCATACGGCTGGTACAACTCTGCGCAGACACCTGTTTCCCCATGACCCGACTCGCCCCCGATCCGAGCCCCAGCGACAAACCCGCTGAGACGCGCTCGCCTGGCAACGCTGCTGAGCTGCCGAGCTCGGGTCGCGGCGCTCCACTATCTGGTCGCGGCGCTCCGCGATCTGGCCTGCGATGGTTTTGGCTGGTTGTGGGGTTGCCGACGGTGATACTGGTGATCACGGTTCTGGCGCTGCGGTGGCTGAGCCCACGCCATCCGTGGCTGATCGCCCTGGTTGGCCTCACCCCGTTCTTCGCTCTGCCACTGGGGTTCGCCGGTCTCAGCGCCTGGTTCAGCCGAAACAAGGCGTTCCGAATTGTCACCGCAGTCACCACTGCGGCCTTTGTGCTCACGGTGACCCCGGCCGACGCCGTGATCGGCTGTCGGGCCACAACCGCCGCTGACGAGATAACGATCTACAGCGCAAACGTCCTTGCCGACGGTGGTCTTGCCGCCGCGGCGGCCGCATCGATCGCGGCAAACGAACCCGACGTGGTGGTCATGCAGGAGGTCCGCTGGGAGTACATGCAGGCGCTGCGGACCGATCCGCGCCTGAGCGACTACCAATTCTGGAGCGTTGACACCCCGGGCCTGCCCACCGGCGACCTGATCTGGAGCCGGTGGCCACTGGTCGACGTGACGACGCAGCCGTTCGCCTCTGAGAACCTGGTCAGTGCAACCGTTGTCGGGCCGACCGGTGAGTTCCGGGTCAACAACGTGCACGTTCGAGCCCCGGCTCTACAGGACAAGGTGTGGGTCTGGCAACAGCAGCACCAGATGCTCAGCGAGTTTGATCAGTCCGTCCCGACCGTGCTGGCCGGTGACTTTAACGCAAGCACGGACCACCAACCGTTCCGCAAGCTCCTGAGCGCCGGCTGGTCCGATGTCCATGATGCAAAGGGCTGCGGCTTCGATGCGACCTGGCCGGTCGGCAGGTCGCTTCCGTTCCCGGTCTACCGACTGGACCACGTGCTCGTGACCGAGCACTTTGAGGTGCTCGACGTGCGCTTCGGCGACCCCGCAGGGAGCGACCACAAGCCGGTCATCACCTCGGTGCGCCTCCGCTAGTTCAGCACGATCCGCCATCCTGGCGGGCCGCATCGGCATCGGCCAGGACCACAGAATGAGCAGGGCGGATCAGGCCCGCCGGAATGGTCATATCGCCGGAAAGCAACCGACCGAGCGGCTCGGCCTTGCTCGCTCCACTGACAAGCCAGACCACCATTCGAGCCCGGTCGAGCACGGGCCGGGTCAACGAAATGCGTCGTGTGCCCCGGTACTCGCCGGTCAACCCCACGTAGTCCCGCATTTCATCGACGAGTGGATCTCCGGGGACCAGCGATGCGGTGTGGCCATCATCGCCAAGGCCGAGGTGGACCAGGTCGAGAATCGGCGGATCATCGGCGAGCTCGATCAGGTCCATCCCAAACCGGTCGAGGGCCGCAGCAACGTTTGCAACGTCATTGGCAGCGAGGATCTCGTCGACGGGCAGCGGCAACCAGTGGGCACCAAGGTTCTCGAACGCACGGCGCTGTTGGCCGAGGTTCCGGCCCTCGTCATCGGCGGGGACAATGCGCTCATCAACCTGGAGAATGGTGACCTTCTCCCAGAGCAGATCTTTGCCTGCCAGCGCCTCGAAAACCGGGGCCGGGGTCGAGCCACCGCTGAGCGCCATGAGGCATCGACCGGACCGGTCGATCGACGCGGCGATGGCCGCCTCCATCACGTCGGCCGCCCGCTCTGGCCATCGTTCGTTTGCGGTGATGTCGAGCGTGTGGAGGTCGTTAGCCACGGCCGACCGCCTTCCACCATGACGCGCTTCCGGCGAGCGCAGCGTCGTCGCCAAGCTTTGCCGTGTCAACGACAACGGGTGGGCCGGTCGCCGGACCGTAGGCGCGGAGCTGGCGTTCGATGATTGGCACCACCAGATCATGGTTCATTCCGACGCCGCCGCCGATGATGACCACCTCGGGCCCAACGATCCATGCCAGGTTGGCGATACCAAACCCGACCGCTTCAATCGCACCGGTCCAAATGTCGGCCGCGGGCTGAGACCCTGCGGCGGCCAACTCGGCCAAGGCGGCGCCCCGCTCCACGAGACCTGCCTCGGACGCGAGCCGCTCGATGGCCGTGCCAGAACCGAGGTCCTCGACCGTGCACGGCTCACCCTTTGCGGCCGCCAACCGGTCGATCACTGTGTGGCCAAGCTCGCCGCCCGACCGTGTTCCGCGAACCAACCGCTCACCAACCACCAGTCCGGCGCCGACACCGGTGGAAATGGTGATGTAGACAACGTCGCTGAAGTCTCGCCCCGCGCCGAAGCTGGCCTCACCTACAGCGGCAAGATCAGCGTCGTTGGCCATCGACACCGACAAGCCGGTTTCGTTTTGCAGCCACTCCTCGTTCAGATAGCCGATCCAGCTCTGCGTCAGGTTCGGCGCGGCGACCAACCGCTCTGCTTCATGATCGATCACACCGGGGACACCGATGACGGCCTTTGTCGGCACCGCTCCGTCCGGGGCGGCGGCCATCACCTCGGCGATAAGGCTGCAGATGATGGTCGGCTTCGGGTCGGCCGATGGCGTCGTCGTGCGGCGGCGGGTCAGGATTGCACCCTCGCCGTCTACGAGCGCGGCTCGAATATGAGTGCCGCCGAGGTCAACGGCGACGGTACTTGTGGTCATGGCTTTCGGTTTCAGTCGTTGGCGTCTTGGGTGGTGTCCGCTGTCAGTTCGGGGCAACGGTCACCCCGAGGATAGGTGCGGACAGGCTGGGGATTGTCTAGAGCGGGCTGGACGATCTGCCACGCAACATCAACCTGGTCGCCGCGGGCGAACAATCGCTTGTCCCCCACGAGCGAATCGCCGAGGAGTCGGTGGTACGGACTCGGCCCGAACTCCATGCCCCGGTGGTCCACGTTGATGCTCACCGTCTCGCTGGTGAGGGTGGCGCCGGGGGTCTTGGCCTGCATCTCAAACTCGATGTTGTCGTTCGGCTTCATCTCAAACCGCAGACGGTTCGGTTCCGGCGCACACTCAGCGTCGGTAAACAGCGGCCGGGGCGGCTGCGAAAACTCGACGACCGCCTCGGTACAGGTCCGATCCAGCGCCTTGCCGGTCCGTATCCGCCACGGAACCCCGGCCCAGCGCCACGAGTCGATCTCGCACTCGAGCGACACGTAGGTCTCGGTGTCGGAATCGGGCTTGACCCCGCCCTCTTCCAGGTACCCCTCGTACTGGCCGCGCCAGACCTTGGCCGGATCAAGCGGCTTCATCGACCGGAAGACCTTGACTACCTCATCGGCCATGGCGTTTGCGTCATCGGACACCGGTGGCTCCATCGCCAGGAGTGCGACGATCTGCAGCAGGTGGTTCTGCACCACGTCCCGCAACGTGCCGACCTCGTCGTAGAACTTGCCCCGCCCCTCGATGCCGAAGTCTTCGGTCATATTGATGGTCACGCTCTGCACGTGATGGCGATTCCACAGGGGTTCCAGGATGGAGTTGGCAAAGCGGAACACCAGGATGTTCAGCACCGGCTCCTTGCCGAGGAAATGATCGATCCGGTAGATGCGGTCCTCGGAGTAGTGCGCCTTCACCGATTCGTCGAGCTCACGAGATGACGCTAGGTCTCGGCCAAACGGCTTCTCAAGCACCACCCGTCCCCGGTTGAGACCGGTGGCACCGAGGCCTTCGACCACGGTGGTGAACAGGAACGGGGGGATGGCCAGGTAACAGACCGGGCAGGCGGCGTCGCCGACCTTCTCCGCCACTCTGTCGAACGTTGCAGGCTCCCGGTAGTCACCGGACACGTAGTCAAACCGGGCGGAGAGCCGCTCCCACGTGGCCTCATCAATCTCGGTCCCGGCCTCGACCAATGCCTGCTTGGCGTTGCTCCGCAGATCTTCGATGGTCCACGGCCTGGTCGCAACGCCGATGACCGGGCAGTTCAACAGCCCGTCGGTCTCGAGGCGGTAGAGCGCGCTGAACAGTTTCTTGTGGGCGAGGTCCCCGGTGATGCCAAACAGAACGAGGGCGTCCGCGGCCCCGGTTGCGGCTGATTCGGGCTCCTGGTTTGTCATCGGTAATCTCCGGTGTCGAAAGCTCGTGCCCCGGGGGAACCGTACTGGTAATCAGCGAATTCCGTGGCCCATTCTCGCCGGGAATGCTGTCCCTGACTCACCCCTATGCTGGGGGCCATGAGTTCCAGGGAGCTGGTCGTGCTCGGCACGGCCAGTCAGGCGCCGACAAGGTACCGGGCGCACAACAGCTACGCGCTGCGCTGGGACGATCAGTTGGTTCTTTTTGACCCCGGCGAAGGGACCCAGCGGCAGTGCATTCTGGCCGGGGTCGCAATTTCCAGGGCGACCGCCGTCTGCATCACTCACTTTCACGGCGACCACTGCCTTGGGCTGCCTGGCGTCATTCAACGCCGGGCCCTTGACGCCCGCTCCCTCCCCGACGGCTTGGCGCCGCTGCCCATCTACCATCCGGCCGACGGCCAGGAATACCTGGAGCGCATGCGGGCGATCTCCATCTTCCACGACACCTCGAACCTGGAGCCGCGGCCGGTGGTCGAGGCCGGGGTCCAAGCGCCGATCGGACCGTTGGAGGTCCGCACCGCAGCGCTGGAACATCGGGTGACCACCTTTGGCTACCGGCTCTCCGAGCCGGACGGCATCAGCCTTGATCCGCAGCGCCTGGCAGCGTTCGGGATCGAGGGGCCCGATGTTGGAACGCTCGTGGCCCAGGGTTGGTTCGACACGCCGACCGAGCGGGTGACGGTTGCGCAGGTGTCGGAACCGAAGCAGGGACAGTCGATGGCGTTCATCATGGACACCGCCCCCTGCGATGGAGCCGAGGAGCTAGCCGATGGGGTTGACCTGGTCGTGTGCGAGTCGACGTATCTGGAACAGCATCGGGACCTCGCCACCCAGTACCGCCACATGACCGCAGGGCAGGCCGGGGCGCTTGCGGCATCGGCAGGCGCACGACGGCTTGTGCTGACCCACTTCTCCGCCCGCTACCCGGACAGCGATGCATTCGGCGTTGAAGCCGCCCGCCACCACAGTGATGTTGTGGTGGCCGAAGACCTTGCCACCATCGAGGTGCCGCGCCGATCGGCCTGACGCCGAGTCTGGGTACTAGTCCCTGCCCGGGTTCTGGTTCTGGTGCCAGTTCCGGTTCCGGTCAGCCGGGAACAGGCAGCGGGTCTCGCCCGGTGCCAAGGCGAGACTGCACAAAGGCGGCGACGAACAGCATGCCTGCGGCGACAATCCCGATGCCCGACAGGATGTGGAACCCGGCCATTGTGAACACCAGTCCGGATCCGAGGGCAGCAGCGCCGCTGACGAAGCTGGTGACCAGATCTGCCGCGCCCTGGACCGATACCTGGTCCTTTGTCGGGACCGATTCGGTGATCAGAGCGCTCGCCCCAACCATCCCGAAGCTCCAGCCGAGGCCGAGCAGGTACAGGCCGGGGAACATCAGTGCTGCGGGCGCTTCACCGGCGAAGGCGGTCATGACCGTTGCGACCATGAGGATGCCACCGGCGATCATCAGGGCAACGATTCGACCGTAGCGATCAGACATCCACCCGGCGATCGGAGCGAAGGCGAACATGCCCGCTGTGTGGAATGACAGCACCCAGCCGACCGCGCCAACGCCGTGACCGTGTTCCTTCATGTGCAGCGGGGTCATCGCCATGACCATGACCATGACCGCCTGGGAGATGATGAGGCCACCGAGCGCGAGCCGAGCCGCTGGGCTGGCCATAATCACGCCGAAGCTCTCAACGAACCCCGCTTTCGGTTCGCTGGTGTCGCTGTCGAGACCGCCGGCGACGACCAGGGGGTCGGGCCGCAGGCCAATGGAAGCCACCAGGCCACCACAGATGAAGAAGACCCCGGCGAAGATGTAGGGACCGACCAGTTCATCGAGGCCGAACCGTTCACCGAATTCGCCGGCGATGCCGGCGAGCGCAGGTCCGCCAACGGCGCCGACGGTGGAAGCGAAAACCACAAGGCTGATGGCCTTGGCCCGGCCGGATGGTTCCGCCAGGTCTGCGGCGGCATAGCGGGCCAGGTTGCTTCCGCCCTGCCCAACGCCCATCAGCATCAGGCCGAACAGGAACGGGAACACCGAGAGCTGGTCGCCGCCGAACACCGCAATGGCAGCACCGACCGCGGCGATCAGATAGCCAACGAGGAGGCCGGGGCGCCTTCCCTTGCGGCCCATGTAGCTTGCGAGGGCCGAGGCACTCACCGCAGTGCCAATCGTCAGGGCCCCGGTCGACGCGCCGGCCCAGGTGCTGGAGCCGAGTATGTCGGCCATGATCAGTGCCGAGACCACGAAGCCAACGGTGACCGCGGCCCGGCCAAAGATGGCGCTCACAAAGAGCACGATCAGCGTCCGGCGTTGGATGCGGCGCCGCTCGTCCTCGGGTAGGGCCACCTGGTCAGAGATCACAGTTGGGAGTGTACGCGATGCCACTTTGTCCGGCCATTTGCCAACCGGCCCGACCACCGTCGACGGTTAACCGGCCTCCCACAGGTCGGTCATGACCTGCGACCGTCGCAGCAGCTCATCGAGACGGCCCCTGTCGACGATGGTGCCGTTGTCGCCGACAAGGATCTGGTCTGCTCGCTCCAGGGCGGCGGGCCGGTGTGAGACCACAAGACAGGTTGCGCTGCGGTGGTCGAACAACCGGTCCCACAGCTCCGCCTCGGTGTGGAGGTCGAGCGCCGATGACAGGTCGTCGAACACCAACAGATCGGCTTCGGTTGCAAACATCCTGGCGACTGCCGACCGCTGGACCTGCCCACCGGAGAGTTTCACGCCCCGCGCTCCGACCACCGTTTCAATGCCCCCTGCCAACCGGTCGAGGTCGGTGTCGAGCACCGCAAGGTGGGCGGCGTCGTGCACCGACTCCGATGTCATGGTCTCGCGCAGGGAGATGTTGTAGGCCAACGTGTCGGAGAACAGCTTGGGGATCTGCGGGGTGTAGGCAGACCGTGGAGGCACCAGGAAGGAGGCTCGGTCGTCGATGACCTGGTCGTTCCACCGCACCTCACCCCCGGCGGGGACCAACCCGAGTAGCGCCCGCAAGATGGTGGTCTTACCCGCGCCGACCCGCCCCGCCAGAACGGTGAAGGACCCGCGCTCCAAGACAAACGAGATGTCCCGGATGCCCGCCGGGCGAAGCTCGACCGCCGAGCCGTCATCCTCAATGGTGATCCGAGACTGCGGATAGGTGAACGACAGGTCGGACACGGCAAGGCGTTGCAGTTTGTCCGATGACACCCGGACCTGCGGCGGCAACTCACCGGCATCGCCATGCAACGGCACCCGGGTGCGGTCCAGTAAGTGGTGATCCGACGCGTCGACCGCGAGCTTGCGCATACGTTCGAAGGCAACGCCGGTCCTGCGATGCTGGGCGATGAAGTGGCCGACGAAGGCCAGGTAGAACGTCAGGCGAGGCAGGTAGGTCAGGAAGATCACCAGATCACCGACCGACGTTGTTCCGTCGGCCAGGCCGCCGGCGGAGGCAAGCAGGACCAGCGCAATGGTGATGGTGGCCATGTTCACGTTGACCGCCATGAGTGCCTCGGTGAGCAGCGTGTCGCGCAGCGCGGCTCGACGCCGGATCTCGTTGCGGCGGTGGAACTCGGCCAGTACCGGTCTCTCGGTGGCGCCAAGCTTGATCGACTGCACCGCGCCGAACGCTTCACCGACCAGCCCGGTCACGTCTTCGGTAGCGATTCGCATGGCCCGCCGCCGGTTGCGAATCTCCGGACCGAGGGATTGGGCAACGAAGATCACCAGCAGCAAGGGGGCAAGCAGCATCGCGGTGAGCGAGCCGTCGATGGATGCCATGACCGCCACCGAACCGACAGCGAACACGACGATGCCACCACCGTCGATGTAGTTCTCCATGTATTCCTGCAGGTCCTCGACGTCGTCGCGGAACGTGCTGACCGCCTCCCCGGGCGAAGCGATCATGACCCGTGAACCGTCGGCCTCCAGCAGCCAGCGGAGGAGATTTCGTCGCAGCTGCAGGCTCTGATCGTTCCAGTAGGTGATGAAACGCATCTCGCCAACCCAAATGAGGCCGTGGCGCCCAACGGCGAAGAACCCGAAGACCGCCACCCATGTCCAGGCGCTGCGAAATGCCGGTTCGTCGCCAGCGAGCGCGTCGAAGATCTGGCCGATCAATAGACCGAACAGCACGGGGAAAGAGTGAATGGCCGTCCAGCAGACAAAGCAGAACCCGAACAGCCCAGGTCGGTACTTGGCCAGTTCAATCGCAAGCTGAAACGTTGTGAGCGTCGGCCGGCCATCGGGGCGGGCATTCCCCGGTCTATCGACCGAGCGTGATGCGGTCACGATCCACCCCCGAGCAACAGTCCCCCGCCAGCGGCCAGCAACTGGGAGTACCGGCTCTCCGGGTCCGCGGCAAGCCGTTCTCGTGCATCGTGTTCGGCCACCCGACCGGCGTCGATCACCATAATCTCGTCTGCCCGCCGGACGGTCTCAAGCCGGTGGGCGACGATGACCACCGTGCGGCCGACGAAGAGCTGTTCGGTGGCGGCGGCCACCAGCTGCTCGGTGGCGGGGTCAAGCCGCGAGGCGGGCTCATCCAAGATGACCACACCCGGGTCCTGCAGAAAGACCCTGGCGAACGCAAGCAGCTGAGACTCACCTGCCGACAGCCCGCTGCCGCCCGCCCCCAACTTGCTGTTCAGACCGATGGAGCGAGTCCACTCGCCAAGGCCGACGCGGTCCAGGATGTCCAGCAACTCGTCGTCGGAGCGGTCCTGTTGGAAGAAGGTCAGGTTGTCCCGGACCGTTGCCCGGAACAGCTGCACATCCTGGGTCACAACGCCGACCCGGTGCCGCAACGATGACGCAGACACCTCGCGCAGGTCGAGTCCGCCGACCTGCACCGAACCGGCGTCCGGGTCATACAGCCGTGACACCAGTCGGGTGGTGGTGGTCTTGCCGCCGCCGGTTCGGCCGAGCAGTCCAAGCACGGTCCCCGGCGCAAGCGCAAAGCTGACACCGTGCAGAATCTGTTGGTCCTCATAGGAAAAGTCGACGTGCTCAAAGCGCACCGGCAGCGGCCCGTCCGGCAGTTCGAGCGTTCCGTGGTCATCGAGCTCGCTGACGATGGACCGGTACTGATCGATGCGGATGATGCCACCAGCCGCCTTCTGTAGTTCGGAGAACTGTTGGGTCACCTGCTCGATCGGGTTCTGAATCAGCATGACGTACTGGTACAGCAGGTAGGCAAGGCCGATCGTGCCCGCCCCGGTCTGCACCAGCCACACTCCGAGCATCAGCGCAAGCACGCTGCCGACCCAAAAGACCAGGTTGGACAGGATCCGAAACTTGGACCGCATGCGCCACGCTTCGGTCGTGCGGAAGAAGAAGTCCCGCATGACCCCGGCGAAGCGGCGCATGGTGAAAACGCCGGCGCCGTTGGCTCGAATGTCGTCGATTGCCGCAAGACGTTCCTCGATAAAGCCGTACAGCAGGGCCGAGGTTTCCCGCTCCTCTTCTGCCGCGGAGACCGCCATGTGCCGCATTCGGTAGATGATGACCAGCACAATCGCCACGTAACCGGTGAAGGCCAGACCGATCAGCGGCGAGGTGAACCAGGCGACGACGAGCACGCCGAGTAGCAGTAGCCCGGCGCCGACGAGCTTGGCGAAGAACCGGGAGAGAAACTCGGCGACGGCGGTGACGTCTCCGTCGATCCGCTCGATCATCTCCCCCGGGGTCGTGTTGGTGTGGAAGCCCATGTCGAGGCCGAGCAGATGTTCCGCCAGGTCTTCCCGCAGCCGATTGGTTGCCGTCCAGCCGATGTCTGCTCCCAGGTACGTGGTGACGGCGGCGAACAGCTGATTGGCGACGCCCGCGATGAGATAGGCGATGCCGGCCGCGATCAGGACCGAGCGAGCCTCGCCGGAGAGGGCGCCATCGATGAAGCGCTGAACGATGAGCGGCACCGCCAGTTGCAGCCCGGTGGTTGCCAAAAGGACCGCGCAAAGGACCAGCAC
>CAZSTV010000057.1:24902-26182 GCA_964609665.1 uncultured Acidimicrobiaceae bacterium | reverse complement strand
CAACGGTTGCACTCGGTTTCCGCTTGGCCAGTGGGATTTGGCCTGTGTCGTCCTGGATTTAAGGACTCTCATCTCGCTTCCCAAGCTGAATACGCGAGTTCGATTCTCGTCACCCGCTCAACATCCTGACCAGGGCAACGCAATCATCAGTCGTCGAGCTCGGGGTATGTTCGACATAGCCGTGCCACTACCGAGCCGCCGGACCGGCGGCATCCAAAGCGCGGTGCAGGTGCTGTTGCGTTATCCGCAGAGCTGGCAGTCGAGGAAACTATCGCTCGGTGTAGTGAGGCCGGTCGTTGCAGGTGACACAGAGCGCAAACGCTCGACATGGCACAACCCTCCGCTAGTGGGGCAGATAGTGTTAAACCCTCTCAACCACTCTTGAGGAGGTCGACGTGGCGGACATCGTTCTGATAACCGGCGCGCCGGGATCCGGCAAGTCAACCGTAAGCCGGGCGCTCGCTGAGCGGTTTGACCCGAGCTTCCATCTCAAGGTCGACAATCTACGCGAAGACATGGTCAACGGCTTCATCCTGCCCGAGCTGCCCTTCCCACAAGAGCTGGTCAACCAGTTCGCGATGGTCCGCCGCACCGCCACCTTCATGGCACAGGACTTCGCTGCCGCGGGGGTCACGTTCGTGGTCGACGACACGCCGATCCCCGAGACTTTTCCTGAGCAGTACGCCAGCCTCTACGCCGACAATCGGGTCACACGGGTTTTGCTTCGACCGGACGACGATGCCGTAATGGATCGACTTCGCAAGCGAGGCGGAACATTCGACGACTATCTGCTCGAACTCGGCGCCGACGTATTCAACCAAGAACTCAGGAAGCTCCCCGTCGAGGGATGGAACATCATCGATTCGACCCATCTCACGATCGACGAAACCGTCGACGAGATCACAGGGCTGCTTGGCTGATCGAGAACCCGGATCCGACGGATCCCGTGGGGGTCCGCGCCAGCCGAAGCCGACTGCTGCTTCGGTGATGATGAATGACTTGTTGTTGAGGTTGTTGTCAGACCTGTGGAGGGTCCTGCCGGACACTTTCGAGCAATTGATGGGTGTCGGCTTGGGCTTGGCGCCAGCCGGTCTCGATCTCGTCGACCAGTTCGGCCACGCTCTGTTGACCGCGGACAGCTGACACCGTGTGGCCTGCGCTGCCAGCGCCGTCGGGGAGCACGCTGGCCACCACTCCGTTTGGTGCGGTGGAGAGTGAGATGTCGTCCATGGTTCCGGTGACCAGAGCTTCTCGCCACGCGGGTGGGGCCGAGCTTTCGT
>CAZSTV010000057.1:0-24802 GCA_964609665.1 uncultured Acidimicrobiaceae bacterium | reverse complement strand
GAGGCTATGTCGGCGAGCACCAGGCACCCGGCGTCGTGAAGGGAAGGGATCACTGGGGCCGGGCTGCCGACACTGGTGATCACCATCGCCGGTTGGCGCCGCGTCACACAGTCGACGTCGTCGTCGAGTCGCGTGTTCTGCTTGCCGACGATCAAGTTTGCGGCGATGGGTCCAGCGGAGCGCTCCGCATTCGCTCGCCCGGCCTCGATCTGGTCAAACCACTCGTCGAGTTGGGCGATGGAGGACGCGTTACTGGTGGGGAACGAGCCGATGATGCCTGCAGCGCATGCCTCGGTAACCAGTTCCGGGTTGGAAACGGAGGTCATCGGGGCGGCCACTGCTGGCAGGCGAAGGGGTGCAATCACCTCGTCGAAGCGGTCCATGGTCACGACATGACCGCGTCGCCGCGGCCAACCCATTCGGTGAGCAGGCTGTTCACGTTGCGTCCGCTGCAGGGAAGAACGGGCGGCAGATGATTATCAGAAACGATGGTCATAGACAGTCCCTTGGACGCGAGCCTCGGCTGAAGGACTCTTCGCCTGCGCTCCATGCTGCCACCAACGCGCTCCCAGTCCCGCATGGAGAGCCCCAATCGGCTTCGCTACGAGTGTGGGCGTGACTGGTCCGAGCGGAAGGTGATGGGCATTCCGCCAAGCGGAGCAAAATTGGCAAAGCCGCCTGGTCGTGTGTTGGGGTTGTTGAGTGTCCAGGTACCTGACTGGGCCAGGCGCGTAGCGAGGACTTGCAGTTCGAGTGTGGCGAGCGCAAAGCCGAGGCATCGGCGCGCCCCACCGCCGAACGGTACGTAGCTGTACGCGGCCGGCTCTCCCTGGGCCCACCGGTCCGGCCGGAAGGTGGTGGCGTCTTCCCACATGTCGGACAGCCGGTGAGTGATGTACGGGCTGTAGACGATGTTCGCCCCCGACCGGATGGTATGGCCGAAGAGTTCGAAGTCGTCGACGGCGGTGCGGAGCCCAACTGCGGCTGGCGGCCAGAGCCGCAGCGTTTCTCGTACCACTGCGTCGACAGTATCGAGGCTGCGAAGGTCGTCGATCGTGGGAGCGGCGTCGCCGAGCACGTCGCGTACCTGTTCTCTGAGCGCCGCGAATGCACTCGGATTCGCGCCGAGTGCATAGACCAGCCAGGCCGCCGCTGACGAGGTGGTGTCGTAGCCTGCAGCGATAAGACCGCGGACCTGGTCCCGGATTTCGTCGTCCCCTAGAGGTTCGTCGCCGCCAACATCGTCGGCGGCGTCGAGTATGGACCCCAGTGTGTCGACTTCGCCCCGCACATAAACGCCGGACCTTCGTCGTTCGATCTCTCGCTGGATGAAAACGTCTGCTGCTGCCCTTGCCCTGAGCGCCCGCCGATAGCTGGTCCCGGGGAGATTGATATCGCGGCGGGTCGCTGGCGACAGACCCATGTGTCGGACAGCAGGCTCGAGAATGTCGCCGATCTCATCGGCGTTCTTGGCGAGGTGCTCCCCGAAGAGCGCTTGCAGCGAGATGCGGCGCACGGTGCTGCGAAGCTCGGCGTACGCGTCAATTTCACGTCCGGGCGACCAACCGTTGATGGTGCGGTCGATCTCGGCGATGGCGATGTCGAGGTGAGCATCTATTCGACGCTTGGAGAATGCGGGCTGCACCTGACCCCGCCTGCGGGCGTGCTCGGTCCCGTCCGACACGAGCATGAACTTCGGCCCGCTGAGAACCTCGGCGAGGTCATAGGCGTCGCCCCAGAGGAAATTCGACGGGTTGTCGGCGAGCAGGTAGCGGTTCGCCTCGGGGCCGAAGAGATAGGTGAGGCGAAGCGGGTACTTGAAGCCGACATCCACGATGCGGCCATAGGTTTCGTAGAGATGGCTGAGCGTTGCCGCAATGTCCGAGGACATGCGGAGCACGCGAGCGTGGCCACCAAGAGTCGGTCGCGGGATAGGGCTCATGTGGCCTCCGAAGTCAGTAGATGGAGATAGACGGAGCTGAGCACGTCGATGAAGCGCTCGTCGCTGACCCCGAGCGGTTTCCAATCGGCGAGCGCTTCGAGCAGGGTGAAGCCGACGGCGGCGCTGCCGACGACGGCAGCAACCGCCTCGACGTCGAGGTGGGGAGCGATGGCTTCGGTTCGGTCCGCTGCCAAACGGAACTGGTGCTCGAGGAGTTCGTCGATCACCGACCGTCGGAGATCAGGGAACGCATCGAGATCCCGCGTGAGTATGCGGAGGAGTAAGCGATTCTCCCGAGTGAAGTCGAGCGAGGCGCGAAATCCCGCTTCGATCGAGGTCGGCGTGGGATCGAGCCGAGCGTGAAGCTCGCTGAGTAGGTCTTCGACGGCTGCTTCGAGGATCGCATCTTTGGACTTGAAGTGTCGGTACGTACCCCCGGATCCGACTGCCAGCCCCGCGGCACGCTCAATGTCGTTGAGCGACGAGGCGACACCACCGACGGACGGGTAGCGCTCCTCGACGCCGACTTTGGACGGGTCCTTGAGCTGCGTACCGACCCGAACCTGCCGACCGCCGAACACCCGCCACCGCTACTCGCAGCGATCGACCAGATCACCCCCGAAGAGATCGATGGCGAGCGGACGTTCGTCATGGACGAGGTGGGCGACGGCTGGGGTATCAATGGCCAGCAGATGGACGTGGAACGGATCGACCAGACCATCGAATTCGGCACCACGGAACAGTGGACGATCACCGTCGGCGACGGCATCCACACCTTCCACGTCCACCAGACCCAGTTCCAAATCCTGGCGATCAACGGCGAGCCCCCACCCCCCGAAGACGCTGGCTGGGAGGACACGGTCCTGGTCACCGAAGATCGCGAGGTCGTCATCGCCGCCCGCTTCGACAGCTACACAAACCCCGACGTGCCCTACATGTTCCACTGCCACATCCTCGACCACGAAGACCTCGGGATGATGGGCCAGTTCAGGGTCGTCGAGAGGTAGCAACCAGAATCATCTAGGCGGACCGACCCGCATCTAGATATTCTTTTGAGAATGACTCTTGTTCTCAGATAGCCTGTCTCGGTGAGCGTCCTGCACGTCAACGATTTACGCATCGCCATCGCGGGCACGGTGCCTGTCGAACGTGTATCACTCGACGTCCGAGCCGGTTCGATCCACTGCCTGTTCGGGGCCTCCGGAAGCGGCAAGACACTCACGTCGCTCGCGACCATGGGCCTCCTTCCCCCAACGGCGACGACCGAGGGAGCGATCAGGCTCGACGGTATCGACGCCAATCTCCTCACCCTCGACGAACGTTCCTGGACGACCGTTCGTGGTGCACAGATCGGCTACGTCGGCCAGAACGCGCTCGGCTGTCTCCACCCCGCATTCCGGGTCGGCTGGCAGGTCATCGAAGCGATCCGGCGCCATCAGCGAGTGTCGCGACGCGAGGCGCACGACCTCATGCTTGAAGGACTCACCGCCGTCGACCTCCGTGACCCCGAACGTGTCGCCCGATCGCGGCCTGCCCAGCTCTCGGGAGGCATGTGCCAGCGGGTGGCCCTCGCCATTGCGATGTGCAATCGCCCCAAGGTGCTAATCGCCGACGAACCCACAACTGCCCTGGACCACGAGACCCAGGGACGAGTGCTCGACCTCATCCGTCGTCGGGTCGAACAAGACGGACTTGGGGTGTTGATGATCACCCACGACCAATCGGTCGTCGAACAAGTCGCCGACGAAGTGACCGCTATCGCCGACGGACGCTCTGTACCGACAATCCATGTGGGGGCTACCGATGCGTCTTCGGCCAACACGCTCGGCTCTATTAGAGGCCTCACACCGACCAGGCTCCCTTCCGCAGCGCCAGACGAGGCGACGAACGACACGCTCGAGATCGAAGGCGTCGGCAAAGTGTTCGGTCGATCCGGCCTGTTCCGCTCCGATGCGGTCCGGGTCCTCACCGACGTCACGATCTCGGCCGCGGCAGGCTCGACCGTTGGCCTGGTCGGTCGCTCGGGAAGCGGCAAGAGCACCCTCGCCAAGACCGTGGTGGGGGCATTGGATCCCACCGAGGGCTCGGTTCGGGTTGCAGGCCGGCCAATCACCGGCCCCAACCGAGTCGGCAGGCTCGAACGGGCCGGGCTCGTCCAGTACGTGTTCCAGGATCCGTTCGGCTCGTTGAACCCACGCCGGTCGGTGCGGGAGCAGGTCGCTGAACCGCTCGTCGCTGCCGGCACCGACCCCGTCGAAGCAGGCGACCGGGCCCAGCGGTTTCTGATCGACGTTGGGCTGACCGCAGCCCAGATCGACCGGCAGCCGACAACGCTGTCAGGCGGACAGTGCCAACGCGTCGGCGTTGCCCGGGCGTTGATCCGGCGACCGAAGGTGGTCGTGCTCGATGAGCCGACCTCGGCGCTCGACTGGGAGATCCGTGAAGGGCTCCTCTCCCTGCTCGACGAACTCCAGCAGGAGATCGGCGCCACCTACATCTTGATCTCGCACGAACTCCCGCTCATCGAGCGAATGAGCGACGTCGTACATCGCATTCGTGACGGCCGGCTCTTCGAGGAACACGCCGCAACCATCGAACAGCTGTAGCCAACGCGACCCAGACCCGTCCACTACTTAAGAGGAAACAACCATGCTCAAACGCCGATCTCTGATCGCCACCATTATCGCCGCGGCGATGTTCGTAGCTGCGTGCGGCTCCGACGACGACGCGGTCGCCGACTCGGAGTCCGACACCGAGGTCTCACAGTCCGACAGCGCGGAGACCGAAGAGGACAGCAGTGATGCCGACACCGACGACGCTGCCGATGACGCCGACGCGTCGGCGGACGAAGACACAGACACTGACGAATCTGCGGACGCTGGCGACGAGGGCATCCTGCGCGTGGCGCTCACCTTCGCTCCTGACTCCGGGCTGGCCATCGAGTCCGACGATGCATCGACGCTCGTCAAAGCCGGCGTGATCGAAGGGCTTGTGCGTTCCGACGCCTCAGGCCAGCCGACGCCGGCTCTCGCCGAATCGTGGGAGCGCGTCGACGCCACCACGTGGGAGTTCGCGCTGCGGTCTGATGTCGTGTTCCACGACGGCACCGCATTCAACGCCGATGCCGTGGCGATCGCCATCGACCACATCAGCAACGTCGCCGCTCCGCCGCGAAGCCTCGGTGGACTCACCCTGACGACCGAGGTCGTCGATGACACGACCGTGCGCATCATCACGTCCGATCCCGACCCGATCCTGCCACTGCGCGTGTCGAGTCGCTCGATGGGCATCCTCGCCCCGGCCGCATACGAGAGCGAGCCAACCGAGCCGATCGGCACCGGTCCGTTCCAGCTCACCGGCTTCACTCCCCCAGATTCGCTCACCGTTGAACGTTTCGACGACTACTGGGGCGAGACCGCCCTCCTCGCAGGCGCCGAATTCCGGTTCCTTCCCGACGCTCGGGCCCGCGCTACAGCGATCCGCGCCGACGAAGTAGACGTTGCCGACGGCATCCCGATCGCCGAACTCGAAGCGATCGAGGAAGACGGCTCGATCGACCTGATCCGGTTCGACCTTCCCCGTACCGCTTCGCTGTACTCCAACACCCAGAGCGGACCGATGGCTGATGCGGAACTGCGCCAAGCGGTGTCGCTCGCGATCGACAACGACGCGATCGCCGACGAACTCCTCGAAGGCCAGTTCGCTGCGGCACGCGATTACTTCGGTGCCGAGAACGCTTGGGCGCCAGCCGACCTACCCCCAGGGGATGCGGTCGAGCAGGCCCGAGCAATCGTTGAAGCTGCTGACCCAGCCGACCGCTCACTGACGATCTGGACCTACACCGGCCGCGATGAACTGGCCGACATCGCCTCGGTCGCCCAGGCGCAGCTGCAGGACGTCGGGTTTGAGGTCGAGGTCGAGGTCGGCGAGTACACACCAATCGAAGAGCGCGTATTTGCCGGTGAGCACGATCTGTTCCTCGGTTCGCGTGGCTACTACTTCGACATCGCCGACGCCGGCGCACTCTTCACGAGCGACTTCACCTGCGAGGGTGGCTACAACCTCAACCTGTACTGCGATGCGGAGTTTGATGCATTGGTCGCCGGGCTCGCAGACGTCGACTCGACCGACGAACGCCAAGCGCTGTTCGGCGAGGCGGCTGCATATCTGCAGGAGCGCAACATCGGCATCCCGGTCGTACACGATCGGGCGCGCTACGCCGTGCGGGACGACGTCGACGGCCTCGTCATCGACCCGTTCGAACTTATCCTGCTGACCCCGAGCGTCTCGCTAAACTAATCCAGCTATGCGGTCGTCGCGCTTGGAGCGCTTGCTGAGTGCTCCACTGGTGTTGCTCGCGTTCTCGTTTCTCGCCTTCCTGCTCCCCGAGCTGCAAGGCATTGACGAGGCGCGAGCAACACTGCTCGCACGGTCCGAAGGGGCCGAGCCAACTCCAGAGGTCCTGGCGGCAATCTCGGCCGAGCTCGGGCTCGACCGCCCGCTCGTCGTCCGGTTCGGTGACTACCTGACCGACGTCCTGAGCGGTGATTTCGGCCAGTCGAATATCTCGCGTACCGATGTGTTGCCACAGGTGTGGCGCGCTGCTGTCGTGTCTGGCGCGGTCGTCGGCCTGGCGATCGGGACCGCCGTGATCGTCGCGTCCATCCTCGGGATCACCGCGGCGTCGTGGCGAGATCGATGGCCCGATCGGCTGATCACCAGCGTCAGCCGGGTCCTAGTCGCTGTTCCGATCCATGTGCTGACGCCACTGCTCGTGTTCGTCGGCGCCCTCTGGCTCGATCTCGTACCGACGGGTGGGTGGGGCGACCCGGAGCACTACATTTTGCCTGTGCTCGCACTCGCGCTCGGACCCACTGCACTGTTCTCGCAAGTGGTTCGCTCCGAGATGCTCGACGCACTCGAACAGCCATACGTCCGCACCGCTATGGCGAAGGGGCTGCCGTGGCGACGAGTGGTGTGGCTCCACGCAGCTCGCGTCTCACTGGTCGGCGTCCTCACGCTCGGGTCGCTGTTCATCGCCGGCACGTTGGGGGGCGCCGTGATCGCCGAGGTCATCCTCGGCGTGCCCGGTCTAGGACGCCTGCTCCACACCGCCGTCATCACCTCCGACGTGCCAATGTTCCAGGGTGGGCTGCTCATCGCGATCACCGCAGGGATCCTGATCGGGCTCCTTGGCGATGCGCTGTCCGCCGCACTCAGCCCGCCGGAGGGTCACCGATGACCACCTGGCTGGCCACACTCGCTCGGCACCGAAGCCTCGTCGGCGTCGCGTTCGTAGTTGTCGTTGGCGCGGTCTGGTGGCGGCTCACCAACGACCCAACCGAGATCGACTTGGGGAACCGTTTCGCCGGACCCTCGCTCGTTCACCCGCTCGGTACCGACGAACTTGGTCGCGACATGCTCACCCGGCTGATCGCTGGCGGCATCATCACGATCGGCGCGGCGACGTTCGCCCTGATCGTGACGGCCGCCATCGGCACGCTCCTCGGCACATTCGCCGCATGGCGAGGGGGTCGCATCGGGTCGGGTCTGCTCGTCGTGACCGATTCGCTCGTCGCCATCCCAGAGGTGGTGCTCGCGCTCATCGCCGTGTCGATCCTCGGCACCAACCTCGTGAGCCTGCTCGTTGCGGTGATCGCCGTCGGCTGGCTCTCGTTCGCCCGTCTTTCGTTTGAGATCGTGAGCCGTCTCCTCGGCACCGACTACGCCATGGCGGCGCAGATGACCGGCGCCGGGCCCGTTGCCTTCATCGGCAAGACGCTGCTGCCCAACGCGGCCCGCCCGTTGATCGCCCACGCGTTCCTGAGGTTCCCCGGCAAGCTCCTGCTGCTGTCCGGCCTGTCATTCCTCGGCCTGGGGCCACAGCCGCCGACCGCCGAGTGGGGCGCCATGTTGGCTCGCGGTGTCGATGAGATCGAGCGCAACCCGTTCGTGCCGCTCGTCCCGGGGCTGGCCATCGTCCTCACCGGCTACGCCGCCGCATCTCTGGGACGACGCCTCGAATCGCCAGCGATGTCCGGCGGGTCGGGCGGGGCGGCCTGATGAGCGGCGCATCCAGAAGGCCTGACGCCCGGCCAACCATCGTGCTGGTCACGTGTCGGGCGTGGCCGGAGCTCACCGCAAGCGATGCGTTGCTCGCTGCGGAACTGGAACGCCGTGGCTGCACCGTCCGAGCGCTGCCCTGGAACGACGCGCCGCTCGAGGAGTTCGCCGCCGCGGACGCCATCGTCATGCGGTCAAACTGGGACTACCACCACGAACTCGCCCGGTTCCACAACTGGCTGGACGCGATCGAGTCAACCGCCGCCGTCGTGCACAACCCGGTCGACCTCATGCGTTCGACGCTCGATAAAGGCAGCTACCTCACTCGGCTCGCGGCAGATGGTTTCCGGATCGCCCGCACGTTGCCTGTGCAACTCGTCGATGGTGACTTGGAGGCGCCGGGCGACACGCCGAGCGTGACCATCCCCGATACAGGAGCGATTGCGGCCTGGGCAGATGACCACGGGTTCGACCGTCTTGTGCTCAAGCCGACGTTTGGTGCCAGCGGGCACGAAGTCGACCTTGTAAGCCGCCCCGAACTGGAATCGGCCTGCAGAGACCGTGCCATCCAACCCTCCGCTCGCCCATTCCTCGTCCAGGAGTTCTTGCCACAGATCGCAGACGGGGAGCTGAGCGTCGTGTTCTTCGCCGGCCGCTTCTCCCACGCGTACCGACGTACCCCCGCCCAGACCGACTTCCGCGTGAACGGAGGGCACGGCGGCACAACGAGCGCCGAGCCTCAGCCGGAGCCCGAGGCCATCGACTTTGTCGCCAAGGTGCTCGGTTCGTTACCAGTGATGCCGACGTTCGCTCGCGTCGACGTCGTCGGTGCCGGCACCGGCGACCTTGCCCTCATGGAGTTGGAGGTCAATGAGCCCGCCCTCGGGTTACACCTTGCACCCGGGTCAGCGAGCACCTTCGCTGACGCCGTGTTGGCCGAGTCACCGTCGACGTCCTGAACCGGCCAGGGCCAGATCCCGCAACTCTATTCTGGTGCCGAGACCAAGCGCGGAGCTGGGAGACAGGTTCGGCCGCTCTTCAAGAGCGACGGCGAAGGTACATCGCGGTTCCGATAGACCACGATGTAACCAAGAGCATTGACACCACCGCCAGGGCGGCCACGCGAGTGACCGTCACGGCATTTGTGCCATCGACCAGGGCTACATAGCCAACGAAAATCAAGGTCGAGAACAAGGCCCAGAGCACTCGAGCGACCCACTTGGTCGACGAGCGTCGAGCGGCTGACTCTTCAGCCGTGCCGAGGCCGGCAGCGACGGCCCAATCGGGAGCGCCGCTCCTTCTGGTAGGACTACCTTGTTGGGCCACCCATTCAAACTACTACAGACAGCTTGCCGGCATTCCTAGGCTTCGGCGACCGCTTTGAGGTTGTCGAGCGTCCGGGCGATGTTCTTCAGAAGCAGATCGTGGCGGTTTATCTTCTGGAAGAACTCACCGTCGAGGATCGGCGAGTCGAAGCTCTCGGTGACCCGACAGCCGGACGAAGTCGGCTCGATCTGATAGCGCCAGACGGTGCCGCGCCCGTCGTCAGCCGGCACCTCGAAGGCCCACTCCTCGCCCGGAGTAGCCGCCACGACCACACAGCCGGCGTCCCACTCGTTCCCGCCGTTGCGGTTGTAGCCCCGGATCGTGGCCCCAACGGTCGCGTCCGTCGCGCCGTCTTCCCACTCGGCCTGGTTGCACGCGGGGCTGAGTTCGCTGATGCGAGAGAGGTCGGTGAGGAGCTCGTACACCGAGTCCGGACTCGCCTCGATCTCTACGCTCGCGGCGCCTGCGGTCTCGACCATGTCTCGTCTCCCGTTCTCGGTGTCGTTCGCTCTCAACTACAAACTAGCGTGCCAGTAGTGAGCACGGTTACGGTAGCTATCGTGAAACAAGTTAGTCAAAACCACGCCGGTACAACAGTTGACCGATCGGCGTGGAAGGTCCTTGGCGCCACGTCGTTGACCAACTTCGTCGTCGGCCTCGATCTGTCCATCACCAATGTTGCCGTGCCCGACATGCAGCGCGAGTTCGCCAACGCCAGCACCGCCGACCTGTCGTGGGTGCTGACCTTCTATCTGGTGGCCTACGCGGCAATGCTCATCGTCGCCGGTCGCTGGGCCGACCGGTTCGGGCGGCTGAGGATGCTCAACATCGGGATCGTTTGCCTCGCAGCGGGCGCAGGCTTTGCCGCGCTGGCCCCCTCCCTGCCGCTGCTGATCGTTGCGCGCGGCGCTCAGGGTTTGGGTGCAGCCATGATGACCCCCGCCTCGGTCGGCTTGGCCATCGCGGCGTTCCCCCTCGAGCGTCGGGCCAGCGCCGTGGCAATCTGGAGCTCCACGTTGGCCCTCTCGTCGGTCGTCGGCCCCATCCTCGGAGGCCTTCTGATCGAAGCCGGCTCCTGGCGCTGGGCCTATGCCCTCGTTCCCCCGATGGGAGCGATCGCCCTGGTGTGGGGACTGCGTGTCCTCAGCGAGAGCGAGCGAGACCCCGAGGCCCGACCTCCCGACCCTGTCGGGTCAGCCCTCGTTGGCGTGGCGGCGGGCGGCCTCGCCTTCGCCATCGTCCAGGGCGGTGACTGGGGGTGGACGTCAACCCCGGTGCTTGCGTTGTTCGGCTCCGGCGTCCTGGCCGTGCTCATCGTGGCGTTGCGGGTGGCCCGCCACCCCGATCCGATCATCCCACGGGCCGTTCTCAAAGTTTCGTCGTTCCGGATCGCGTCGTTCTCCCTGTTTCTGTTCGGGCTCGGGTTCTTCCCCGTCATTCTGGCGATGGTGCTGTACCTCACCGAGGTTGCCGGTTACTCCACGAGCCGGGCCGGTTTCGCCATCAGCATGCTGCCGGTGGCCGCCACCATCTCGGCCAACGTCTCCGGCCGCCTGGCCGACCGCTTCGGCTTCCGAACCATCGCCGTTCCAGGCACACTCCTGTTTGCATTCGGCGCACTCTGGCTCTTCTTTCGGGCCGACGAGGACCCGAGCTACCTCGTCGATCTGCTGCCCGGCCTACTGCTCCTTGGCAGCGGCATCGGCGCCGGCCCGGCGATCCTGGCCGGCGCTGCGGTGTCAGAAGTCGACCGTGAGAACTACAGCGTGGCTGGCGCCGTCAACCAAACCGCTCGCCAGCTGGCGGGGGCAATCGGCCTCGCTGTCCTCGTGGCGTTGCTCGGGAGTAGCGCCGGCGGCGACATTGAACTCGCAGCGTTCCGGCGGGCGTTCATCTACCTCGGAACCGTCGCCGCCTTGGCAAGCCTGATTGCCACTCGGCTACCCCCGCCGCTACCGGCCGAGGGCGGACGTGCACAGTAGCTCTGGTTACCCTAGTTACCGCACTGGTACGCTCGTTTCATGAGGCACAAGAGCTTCGAGGACATGGACTGCCCAATGGCACAGTCCCTTGAAATCGTTGGCGAGTGGTGGACCCCCCTCATCTTGCGAGACATCGTCATGCTCGGGCTGACCCGATTCGACGACATCCAAGAAGATCTCGGCATTGCCCCAACGGTGCTCAACAGCCGCCTCAAGCACCTCATCGACAGTGGTCTCCTCGAGCGGCGTCAATACAACGACCGTCCCCCTCGCTACGAATATCTCCCGACCGAGGCCGCCAAGGATTTCGAGCCCGTGCTCAAGGCCCTTTTCAAGTGGGGCCTCAAGTGGACCACGTCCCCGGCCGGCACCTGGAAATAACACGCGGATAGACCTGTACGGCCACGAACGCTCGACCGCAGGAAAACGTCCGCCACCCAGTCGCCACTCACTCGTCTTCGACCGCTCGAAGTTGGTATCCGACGCCTCGTACATTGCGTATTTCAACAGTGTCGAGGTGTGGCGGTCCAAGCTTTTGTCGTATTCGGTAGACGACACTTTTGACGATCGGGTCGTGTGCTCCCAGGTCAGCGACCTCCCAGACTTCTTCAACCAGTTCCGAGGTGGAGACGATGCGGCTGCGATTTACGGCAAGGTACCGTAGGAATCGGAATTCGAGCGGTGTCAGGTCGATTCTCGTTTCGCCAGCTTGGACCTCATGGCTTTCAAGCTTCAGGGTGAGTTTGCCGAGCCGGATTTCATCTTCGGTCGGATTGGCTCGACGAAGAATCGCGTTGATACGCAACAAGAGCTCTTCGACGCTAAAGGGCTTAGCCAGGTAGTCGTCGCCTCCGGCTTCCAATCCTGCGATGACGTCGGCCTGGTCGGATCGAACGGTCAGGAAAATCACCGGAGCGTCCGTGTGACGCCGGAGTTGGCGACAGAGGTCAATTCCGTTGGAGTCGGGCAGGAGCACGTCGAGCACAACAAGGTCGATTGGGTGCCCCCGGACAGCGTCCAATGCTTGGGCGCCAGTCTCGGCGGCCTCAACTCGCATCCCGGCGCTGGCAAGGGCGTAGGAGATGAGCGACCGTAGTTGTGCTTCGTCGTCGACAACAAGGATCAGCGGTTCAGCTTGGGTCATCGGTCGTTCTTCGGTGTACGTGGAATTGCCAGCAGGAATGCTGCGCCCCTACCCATTGATGTGTCCACTCGTACGGTGCCGCCGTGGAGCACAGCAATGGTCTCGACAATGGTTAGTCCTCCGTCTCCAGTTGGAACTGGAGACGGTCGTGAGAGAAGATGATGGCAACGGCAACCTCGCCGGCAGCCGCCATACGTCCCGGCGCTGAGCCGCTGCGGGTGTACTGGAAGATGTTGCTGTCGAGCTCCTTCAAATAGTCGAGGGCCGCATCCTCAGAGCCAAGCAACGCGGCCAGGTTCGCTGCCGCCGTCGCCGCAGTGCCCGAGGTCCGCTGATCGGCCATCGCAATGTTGGACAAGAGTGATGGATTGAGAAGATCGTCATAGGACATCGGAACGTCGACACCGAGCTCGTCCAAGAACTCGGTGTTCGAACAGAAGCCAAGCGCTCCGAGATAGATACCGGTCCACGTCCCGTCGTCGGCCTTCAGCGAATCATCGATGACGGTTGCGTTGTCGGAAACGTACGGTTCGATGAACCCGCGCTCGGCTGCTGTCGCCGGGCCCAGACTCGGCCCTCCGAACCAAACATCGAAGGTGGGATCGTCGCCCTCTGCTTCAAGGCGTGTGATTGCCTCGCCTGTTGACAAGCGCACGAACGACGCATCAATGCCGGTCGCATCAGCAAAGGCAGGAACTGCTTTCTCACACCACTCCTCCTGGAGGCTGCACAGCACCACAACCTCGTCCTCAACTTCGGAATCGGGAGCCTCCGTCTGTTCTGAGTCCGGTTCGGATTCTGAGTCCGGTTCGGCTTCCAGGTCCGGCTCGTCGCTCGATTCGGCGGCGGTTTCGGTCGCTCCGGAATCGGCCGCATCCTCGTCTCCATCGGAACCGCACGCAGCCGCGACCAGCGTGAGTCCCAGCAGCATTGCAACCAGTCGAAATCGTCTCATGGGCGTTCTCCCCCGTAGTAAGGACGTCGCCTCTACGAGGCACCGTCATGTCTCACAAGTGTCAATGCACCAGGCCGTCTTTGCCCATAGCCGGACAGTCACCGTTTGGTCGCGGAAAAGTCGCGGATGTTCGGTGTTCGCCGTGCGTCGCAAGGCCCGCGGACCGACATCTCGGCGTTGGGTTGATTTGGAGGTAAGGGCGGCACGACAGACTCCGGGCAGCTTACAGCACCGCTTCCTACCGCCCGAGCCAAACGGCCTCTGCCGGAGCGACTTGTGCAGGCTATTGACAAGAATTCTTTTCAATTAGACACTGGGAGCGTGAATAACGTTTTCTCCGGCGAGGTGCAGGATCTTGAGGTGATCGATGCCATCCCTGTCGCGGCCGCTGTACTGGACCCGATTCGGTCCCAGATTCTAGAGGCGCTGGCCGAGCCAGGCTCTGCCACGACGGTTGCGGCTGCCATCGGCGCCTCACGGCAGAAGGTCAACTACCACCTTCGAACGCTGGAGGAACAGGGCCTGGTCCGGCTGGTCGAGGAGCGGCCTCGGAGAGGCTTGACCGAACGCGTGATGGTTGCGTCGGCCCGTAGCTACGTGGTCTCCCCCGCCGTCCTGGGCGTCGCAAACGCAGACCCCGACCGAGTTGACCGCCTTTCCTCGGACTACCTGATTGCGCTTGGCGCTCGCTTGATCCGAGAGGTCGACACCATGGCCCGCCAGGCCAAGCAGGCGGACCAGCAACTGGCAACCCTGGCTATCGACACCGACATCCGCTTCGGTTCCGCTGGCAGGCGGGCCGAGTTCACCCGAGAGTTGGCCGAGGCGGTTACCTCCCTGGCGGCCAAGTACCACGACGAAGAGTCCGACGGTGGACGTTGGCACCGCCTCGTCGTCGGCGCCCACCCCCGACCGGCCGCCACCGTCACCTCGGCTGCCGAACCAACAGCCGACAACACCGACAACATCGCAAGCGACACAGGCAACGCAAGCGACACAGGCCAAACAGCGCAAAGGAGCGACTGAACCATGTCAGATGACCGATCAATAGAGCTCAAAGTCGAAGTTCCCGGCACCCCCGAGGAGGTCTGGCGAGCCATCGCCACCGGCCCGGGCATCACATCGTGGTACGTGCCCCACACCTTCGACGAGGAGAAGGAGGGCAGTGCCGGCACCGCCCGGTTCGGACCAGGCCCTGAGATGGAGGTGCCGGGACGGATTGCCGTGTGGGAACCGCCGAAGCGGTTTGTCCTGGATGGCGGCGAAGACGTGGAGGGCATGGCCTTCGAATGGATGGTCGAAGCCGCCGACGGTGGATCCTGTATTGTCCGACTCGTCAACTCCGGGTTTGGCAGCGGCGACGAATGGGACGCCCAGTACGACGCCATGACCGGCGGTTGGGTGATGTTCATGACCAACCTCCGCCTCCACCTCGAACACTTCGCAGGACAGTCGGCGGTGGTGACCCTCCCGACCGGCACGTCGACCGGATCCAGCCTCGATGTATGGGACCAGCTGACCACCGCCCTGAACATTCCGGGCTCGCCGGACATCGGCGACCGGGTAGAGGTGACCGGCAGCGGAACACCTCCCCTTGCAGGCACGGTGGCCGACAAGATCCCGACCCGACTCTCGCTGGTGCTGGACTCGCCCTGCCCGGGAACCGCCATCGTGGCCGCCGAGCAGATCGGCCCGCAGGTCAGCATCTCGATCTGGACCTATCTCTACGGTGACGAGGCGGCAGACATCGCAGCACGGGACGAGCCGCTGTGGGCGGCATGGCTTAGTGAGCTAACACCTCCGGCCTGACGCCGCGCGGCCTGCGGTCGACAAACCGAAAGCCGACTCGTCCACTACAGCGCTATCGGTGGTCCTCGTCATCGAGCTTTTTGCCGTGTTAGGTTTCGCCCATGACTCAAACCGGGCGATGCCTCTGCGGCAACATCAGCTACGCGATCGAAGGCGACATCGTGGCGGTGGCGGTGTGCCACTGTGACCATTGCCAACGCCAAAGTGGTGGCGCGTTCTCCACCAACGTGGTCGTTGGCCCGGACCAGCTGACGATTACCGGCGATATCGCCACCTATGAAGACCGCGGCCGGACGGGCGACGACGTCTACGTGCTTCGTCGCTTCTGCCCCAACTGCGGATCGCCGATCGTGTCGGTGCTCGTCGGGCGGCCAGAGATCGTTGCGGTCAAGGCCGGGACGCTCGATGATCACAGCGACATCCAGCCTAACGTTCAGGTGTGGTGCGACGAGAAGCAACCATGGGTTGACCTCGGCGACGTGCACGCCATCGCCCAAGAATAGGCGCAAGCGCAAACGTCGGCGCCGCAGCCGAGGTGCCGTCAGCTACCGCCGGTCAGGCTCGCCGCCACATCTGATGCGCCGTGCACGACGAGGTCGGTGTCGGCGAGTCCCAACCGGCCCCACAGCAGAAGCAGCAGATCCTGAGGCGCTCCGGCGATCTCCTCTGGAGCGTCGAGGCGGCCGGCCGCAACATCGACCCGCCCTGGACGAGACGCCGGTGTGAGCGACCAGGACATCGGCGGCTGGTCGGAGGTGAGAGTGAGTGGAGCGCTGAGCGTCTGCTTGCCGCGGGTGCGGACGAACACGTCGAGGTACTCGTCGATGCCGTCTGCCGCAAGGTCAGGATCGAGCGCAGTAATGAGGTCAACCGATCGTTCGACGTCCCACCGATGCACGGTGGTCTCGTGCAGTTGCCGTCGAGCCCACCAACCGACGGTTGGCTCCGAACCGGGGTTGAAGTTCGGACAGGCATCGGTGAACGGGTTCGACGTGAAGACCTGCAGCAGTTGGTCGGCGCCTTCATCGAACCAATCACACAGAGCATCACCATCGAGCTTCGACTTTCTGGAACCCGACCCATCCATCGATTTGGTGTCCACAATCCGGGTCGCCCACCGATGAACCCCGCCGAGGTGCGCCACGACGTCACGAATCTTCCATCGACCAAGTTCGGGAACCGGCGTCGAGAGATCATGGGACCGGGCAAGCTCGGCGATACGCACCGCGGAACTCTCGATCATTGCCAGATGGTCAATCACTTGACGGTCTCCTTCGGGGTCACACTACGTTCCGACCAGGCGAGTGGCGAACGCTATCGTCCCCTGGGTGAGGGCGCGGCGACGACGGAAGTTGCTGACAGCCTCCGGTGAGGAGCCTCGGGAGTTTTGCCACGACTCCAGTCCGTCGTACCAGGTGAGCAACATCATCACGCCGGTTGGGTCGACGGGGTCGGCCTCGGCGAAGAACCCTTTGGCGGTCGCACCGTTGACACGAACGCCCGGGAGTCGACGACCTCGAAACCCGCCGCGGTCAGTTCCCGAAGCGGCGCGGCACCGTCGGCGTGGATGACCAACATCAGCTCGTTCGAGCCGAGGCCGAACAACCCGTAGAACGCACCCCAGATCTCTGCCCCCGGCAGCTCGTTCTCGCTGAAGCGACCGTAGGCGTCGTTCCAGCTTCGTTCCGGGGCCCGGACACGTAGCCAGTGATAGGTCAACATGCATGCACCCTAGAGCGGGCTCGCGCGTCGATCGAACCGTGCCGTACGGACGAACCCGTAGACCTCAGTCCTCCATGGGCCAGTGCTCCACCCTGGTCCGCTTCGGGGTTGCGACGGGAGCCAGCAAGCGAGCAAAGCCGTCGAAGAATCCGTACATGACACGGGTGGAGAACGACGCCTTGCCGTCCTCGACAATCTGTTTGATGGTTTTGCAGATCCAGTCGCCGCCGCCACTCCCCTTCCAGCTCTCGCCGGATTTTGTGCCGGTTGGTAGATCTTCGACGGTCAGGGTCAGGTCGACACCACCCTGAGCTGCGTCGGCCAGGTCATAGGTGACGGTGACCGGAGGATCGTCGTAGCGGACGAACCGCACGGTCTGTCGCAGCCGGCTCGGCGGATCGTATTCGAGGATCTCGCCAATGGCGTTGACGTACTTTCCGCTCGGCGTGCGCATCTGATAGCTGGCCCCGGGTTTGAGTCCCGTGGTGTGGAGCACCGTGTGGAACATCGCGTCCTGGGGCTTATCGGTTCTGGTGATCTCCTGCCAGACAGTTTCCTTCGTGGCGTCGATGTGTACGGAGAACACCGCGGTTTCAGTGTCAGTCATTGCTATGTGTCCGTTCGTGTTGGCCAGTGCTTTCAGAGGCGGCGGCGCTTGCTTCGGCGCGGTACTTGATGGTGGCGAGTTCATGGGCCCACAGCGAGCTCCAGTCGCTGATCCACCGGTCGTAGATCATCTGTATTGGCACAGCGTTCACGTAGAGCAAACGGTTCCGGCCGTCCTGACGTGAGATGATCAGCCCTGCCGCTTCGAGGATGTTCAGGTGTTTCATGGCGCCGATTCGGCTCATCTCAAACCGCTCGCACACCTGCCCGACCCGAGCGCCGGGACTCGAACGCACAAGGTCAAGCATCTGCCGTCGTACCGGGTGGGCCAGCGCCTGAAAGACCACGTCCATTGGGTCAGTTGCTGGGTCAGTCAGCGATTCAGTCACTGAGTCGACTGGGGGGGTCGGCTGCTGGGCGCGCTGTCGAGTCCTTTGTTGACATGTAACCAGAAGGTTACTAATCTTTCCAGCGACCTGCAAGGGCAGTATTTACCCGATGTAGGATCGCAAAGAACGAAAGGATCGATCGATGGCAACGTCCCCCGCAACACTTGAGCGTGTCTACGCCATGCCTTTCGGCAGTGTGTATCCGCACTACCTGGCGAAGGTCGAGAAGAAGGGCCGGACCAAGCGTGAGCTCGACAAGACCATTCGCTGGATGACCGGCTACACCCAGCGACAGCTCATGACCCACATCCGCAAGGAAACCGGCTTCGAGGCCTTCTTTGCAGAGGCCCCCGATTTGAACCCACACCGTTCGCTCATCACCGGCGTCATTTGTGGGGTGCGGGTCGAAGATATCGAGGAGCCGACAATGCGCGAGATCAGATACCTCGACAAGCTCGTCGACGAACTGGCGAAGGGCAAAGCCATCGACAAGGTGCTCCGCAGCCCGTAGCCGGCCAGCTCACCTCAAGTCGCCAAGTTCGCTGCGCAGCGTGCTGCACGCCTCAAGGTGGCTTTGGTGTCCACCGGCGAACCGCAGGATGAGATGCTCCGCACCGGCGTCGACAAACGCTGCGACCCATTCGGCGAGACCAGCCCGCGGTCCGGCGTAGCAGGCCTGGTACGAGCGCATCACTTCGGGAGGAGCCGGATAATAGGCGTCGAGAAACTCGTTGAGGGTTCGATCTGCCGAGGCCGGGTCGTCGTCGAGAGAAATTGTGAGGTAAGTCGACGCCGTCACCTCCGATGGATCTCGGCCCGCTGACCGGGCTGCTTCGCGCACCACCGGCAGCCCGGTGGCAAACGTCTCGATCGGACCGATGGGCATCCAGCCGTCGTAGCGGGTTCCGGCTCGGCGCTGACCAGCAGCCGACGATCCAGTCACCCACAGGGGCGGACCGCCCGGTGTGTGAGCCGATGGACCAATCGTTGTCTGCTCGACCGAATAGAACTCGCCATGGTGGTCGACCGGCTCGCCGGACCAGAGTTTTCGACAGATGTCGAGATGGTCGTTCATGCGACCCAAGCGGCGTTCGAAGTCGACGCCCAGCGCCGCGAACTCGGCCCGGTTCGACGGTGAGTCACCACCGATCCCGACGCCCAGGACCAGCCGTCCCTCGGCGAGGCGATCAAGGGTTGCCACCTGGTGAGCCATCGCCACGGGGTGCCGCAACGCCGGCAGCAGCACCGCCGTGCCGAGCGTAGCGTTGGTGGTCCGCATGGCGATGGCGGTCAGCATGGTGAGAGGTTCGTGTCGGGGCCGCGACGTGATCGAATCCCCCACCCATATCGACTGGTAGCCGAGCTGCTCGGCCCGCTCGGCCAGCGCGATCAGCCGTCCGGTCTCCGGCTCGCCGGACATGATCGCCTCCCGGGTGGGAACCAGGTAGCCGACGGACAGGGTGGAGTCACTAGCCATGGTTGCCAGTTAAGCCCTCAGTCGGACCTCAGGTCCATTGCCGAGAGGGAACAGAATGGCGGTGAGCCAAGCTCCTCATTCGGCTGTCGAGAGCCACCTATCTCCGTTAGCCTCTGTCTTCCGTGGCCAGCAATCGTCTTTCTTTCGCTCAGATGCCCACTCCGATTCGGTCGGGCATCGTCGTTGCCCTCATTTACTTCTTCCTTGTCGGCGTGTCTTCGCTGGAGACCGGCATCAAGATCATGGGAGAAGACACCCAGGAGCGATTGTTCTCGGCGGCGAGCAACCCGATCGCAGCGCTGTGCATCGGCATTTTGGGCACGGTGTTGGTGCAGTCATCGTCGGCATCAACGTCGGTGATCGTCGGGCTCGTCGCCTCCGGAGCGCTCGGGGTGGACGATGCCGTACCAATGGTGATGGGCGCCAACATCGGCACCACGGTCACCAACACGCTCGTGTCGCTCGGCCACATTCGCCAGTCGAACGAGTTCCGGCGGGCGTTCGCCGCCGCCACGGTTCATGACTTCTTCAACGTGCTGGCCGTTGCAGTCATCCTGCCGCTCGAGCTGATCTTCGGGGTCATCAGCGGCGTGGCGGAATCGATCAGCGAACGTCTCGTCGGTGCGTCCGGCACCGAATGGAAGAGCCCGGTCAAGACATGGGTGAAGGAACCGGTCTCGTGGTTGCGTAGCTTTTGGGAAGCGGTCGGCACCTCGGGGAACGTCGAGGGTGTGCTGATGGTGCTCACCGGGCTTGTCATCATCCTCGTCGCGCTTACGTTGATCACCAGAAACATGCGAGCGCTAGTGGCGGACCGGGTAGAGCGATCGATCAACGCTTTGCTGAGCCGCGGTGGAGGTGCCGTAGCGCTACTGCTCGGCCTGGTGATCACCATTGCCGTGCAGTCGTCGAGCATCACAACATCAATCTTGATTCCACTGGCCGGCGCCGGTGTGATCAGACTGCGGAACGCCTACCCGGTGACCCTCGGGGCCAACGTTGGCACAACGATCACCGCGCTGCTCGCGTCCCTGGCTGCTTCAAGTCCTGAGTCGCTCACGGTCGCGTTGGCCCACACGACATTCAACATTGCAGGTATTGTCTTGCTGTACGTGCTCCCCTTCGCCCGCAACTTGCCAATTCGCGGAGCGGAACTGCTCGCAGACCTTGCCGTCGAACGTCGTACCGCAGCGGTCGCCTATGTCGCCATTGTCTTTATCGTCCTGCCACTGATCGGCGTGGCAGCGCTCGGCTGAAAGGTACCGCTGTGGTTCTTGCATTCTTCAAAGGAAGTGGCGGCGAAGGGAACTTCGAACACATCGTTTCGAAGTCGATCGGCATGCTCGGGGATGCTCGCCATTCTTTCGACCTTGCAACGCTGGCGCTGCTCACCGAGACCGACCCTGACGTGGTGGGGCGAGACATCCGCGCCACGGATCAGCGCATCAACGAAGCCGAACAGGAGCTGCGGTCCGAACTCATCGTTCACGTCAGCGTCCAGGGCAGCGCAGACATCGGCTCCGTACTCGGATTCACCCTCCTACTCAAGAAGATCGAGCGGATCGGTGACCAGGCCAAGAACATCTTGGACCTGGCCGAAAACGGCGTAAACCTCGTCGACAGCAGCGAGATCGATCAGCTGCTAAGCGGCCGCGAAGCAACTTCGATGCTGTTCGCCGAGGCCGGCGAATTGCTTGCGAGCTCCGACGCCAATGACGAGGCTCTTGACGCCTACGCTGCCAAGGTCAACGCCACCACGGCAGCACTGCAGGAGAAAATCGACGGGTTCATGACCTCGGATCGACCGGGCCGTGAGGTCGTTCCCCTGGCGATCTACTACCGCTACCTCCGCCGTATCGTGGCCAACCTCTTGGGAGTGGTTCGCACCTCGGCCGAGCCGTTCCCCCACGTCGACTATCTCGAAGATGGAACGGTCGATACCGACGACTGACGCTGCTCAGCTCTCTTCGTCAATGGCAAGGTGATAGGGGACGTTGTCCGACCCCTTCAGACCAAGCTTCTTGCGAAGCGCCACCAGCTCATCAAGGTCGTCGCCCTCGATGGCAATTGTCTGGAGTTCCTCATCGGTGCTGTCCACGTTGACGTCGGTGACCTCGGCCCGGATCGAGCCGATCCGATATCTCGTCCGACGTTTGGTCACAACAATGGCTTTGGCGGCAGCGTCGGGGGCCAGGCCAGCCACCGCCTTTGAAAGGCTGAACGACTTGCCTCGAGCCGGGCGGTCCAAGCCCATCTCTTCGAAGAGATCGTCGAAAGGGGCCGGGGCGGTGTCGGCCACGTGGTGCCGATTCGACACCCAACGCTCAAAGCCCCGCTCCTCATCGACCAACTGCTTGACCTTCAGGGTCCCGTTGCGAATCTTGGCATTCCACTCTTGATCATCGACGATGAGATAGCAATCCTCGATCTCTTCGGTCGTCTCATCGGTGGCCAGTTTCGAGAGGAGTTTCTGTGCCTTCTTGTGCTCACCCCACACGCGGTACTCGTACCGGCCGACGCGCGAGTCCTCTGTGAGTTTGCTCTTCTTTGTCATGCGGCTTCCTGCCCAGCGATGAGCGGACCAACCACCTTATGTTGCCTCGACCGCCCACTGGTAGCTTTGCGCAACCTTGGTCGACTCTTGGTACTCCGCCTCAGGGCTCCGACCGAGCCTCAAAGACAAACCCTTCGAAGCCGTTTTCCGCAATCTCAGCGAGGCGGTCGAAGTACTGCGAGCCCCGTGGATGGGCCAGAAACTGCCGAGGTTTGCCTGGGATGTTGGCCCCGGTGTACCAGGATTTAGTGCGGGGGTAGAGCGTACGGTCTGCAAGGGCGCTTATCTCGCCGTCCCACTCAGCTTCGGCCTCTTCGGTCGGCTCCATTGCTCCCAGTCCCTCGTCGTCCAGGTGACGGATGCAGGACTCGATCCAGGCGGTCTGCCGCTCACCACCGAGCGGCATGGTGAAGAGCACACCCGGCGATCCGGGCCCATGGATCATGAACATGTTTGGGTAGCCGGCAATTGTCATGCCGAGGTACGTGTCGAATCGGTCGGCCCACTTCTCCCGCAAGCTCACGCCACCCCGGCCCTTCGGGTTGAGTTTGAGCATCGAGCCGCTAACCGCATCGAAGCCCGTTGCGAGCACCAGCATGTCGATCGGGTGCTCGTCGTGTTTGGTCAACACGCTCGACTCCGTGAACGCCTCGATCGGATCTTCCCGAAGGTCGACCAGCGACACGTTGTCACGGTTGTAGGTCTCGAAGTAGCCGTTGTCGAGGATGAGCCGCTTTGTACCGAAGAAATAGTCGGGCAGTAGCTTCTCGGCCGTCTCGGGGTCATCGACGATGGCGCGGATCTTGTTCCGCACAAACTCGGACACCTCTTCGTTGAGGTCCTCATCGACGAGCACCCCGACGTAGCTGTTGATCGAAAGGTGAATGCCGCCTTCGTCCCACAGTTCCTCATAGCGGGCCTGGCGCTCCTCGGGCGTGTGCTCCCACGCCTTTAGCCGACTGGTCTTGAACGGCCAGCCACCACGCCGGTTCATCGAGTCGCGCAGGTCCTCCCATTCGTCGCGGTAGCGGGTGCGCTCTTCGTCGGTGAGCGGGCGATTGCGGGCCGGTAGCGCATACTGCGGCGTCCGCTGGAAGACGGTGACGTGGGCCGCCTCCTTGGCAATCTCGGGTATGGACTGGACGCCCGAAGAGCCCGTACCGATCACGCCAACTCGCTTGCCAGCAAACGTGACCGGCTCGTGAGGCCATCGCCCGGTGTGGTACGTCTCCCCAGCAAAATCGTCGATGCCGGGATAGTCGGGCTTGTTGGCGACGAATAACGCTCCAACGGCACAGACGAGGAACCGGGCCGAGACCTGGTCTCCCTGGTCGGTCTGGATCTGCCACCGTTGCGCGGCTTCGTCATAGGTTGCGTCGGTGACCCAGGTATCAAACTGGATGTCGGTCAGCAGATCGAACCGCTCGGCGACGTGGTCCAGGTACGCAAGCACGTCCGGGCCGGCCGTTTGGGTTTCTGACCACTCCCAGTCGTCTACCAATTCCTGGGAGAACGTGTACGCGTAGAAGGGGCTGCTCGGCGCATCAACTCGAGCGCCGGGATAGCGGTTGTACCACCAGGTCCCGCCAACGCCGCCCGCCCCGTCGAACACCCGAACCGACAGGCCCATCTGGTCCCGAAGGTGATGCAGGGCGTAGAGCCCGCCGAACCCCGCACCGACGATGACAGCGTCATAGGACTCGCTGGCCGTTCCGGCCTTATTGGCTGTGGCCGTCTTCGTGTCCACCATGGGCATGCCTCCGTTCTCGGTCAGGTACCGATTTTGGTGAACCCTCGCGCCCAAACGACGCTACTCGCTCCTGCCGTCGCCCTGGAAGCCCAGCTCATCCCGACCCCATCCCGACTGCCGGCGGCCTCGAGCTGGTCGACATGTCGTAGTTCTGATCAGCTGGGTGAAAATACCCAATCGATGTTCAGTCGTAACAATCTTGGTGTCAGGCGCACCCGAACTGCGTGAGCCCGTAGTGCGTCAAGCAGCGCGGGCGGGTGGTGGTCGGACCACCCCAAGCAGGAGAGGCGGAACGTGACATGGGTATCAACGTATGGGAGTCGCTGCCCAGACGCGAGCGGCAGATGGTCGCCAGCGTTGGTGTCGGCGCTGTCGCCATGTTCTGTGGTTGGGTTGCGTGGGCGGCCCTGTCCGGCTGGATCCTCGACGAGCCGAGCGAGTCACCGTCAATAGCAACCGACCAGGGTTTCGAGCTTGAGTCTGCAACGCCGGGGCCATCCACGACCACAATCGCTCCCTCAGCGCTGGAACCACCCATGCTGGACGTATCGGGAACGGTGCCGGACACCCTGTCGACTCTTGCGTCAACGACGACTATCGACACCGACACCAGCTCCACTGAGTCCCCGGCCACAACAACTACGACCACAACAACTACGACCACGGCGACGACCACCGCAGCGGAGACCACCACAATCACCCAAGCCACCACTGCGACCACGGCAGATGGGGCCACCGCGAACACGCAAGCCACGACCGCAACGACGGCAGCTGCGGCGACAACTACCCAAGCCCCAACCACGATCGCTGCGACCACAACCACGGCCGCGCCAACTACCACAACCGCTACCACGGCGGCTGCGGTCCGCTCTGCCGCACCGACCTTTCACGGCGTGAAGCCGTTCAATAGCTTCCGTCAGGGCACGGTGCAGTACGACGCCTGGACCAGTGGCGACGTTGTGTTCTATGCCCCGCCAGGCCAGGTCCCTGTCGAGGACGGACTGCGCTGGGTCGAGTGGTATCGCCGGGTCGACGACCTGTACCGAAAGCTGTCGACCAAGGACAACTTCGAGACCTACTACC
>CAZSTV010000056.1:19573-26482 GCA_964609665.1 uncultured Acidimicrobiaceae bacterium | reverse complement strand
GACCAACGTTGGTCTCGACTTGGACGACCGACGGCCCGAGAATTCGGGCAGCGTCGGCCGCCGGTTCTGCTCCGAGGGGGGAAGGAGCAGCGTTCGGTATCGGCACTACTGATGTGCCGGGTGCTTGATCTGTTGTTTCGGCGGCCACGTTGACCACCGGGTTGGCCACGACGGTGCCATCTTCGGCGTAGTACTGGCCAAGGCCGAAGCCTCCGGCACCGACAATGCCACCGAGGGCAAACGTGGCAGCGGCGATGAGTAGAGGTGACCGGCGGCGCTCCGCACTCGTTGAGGGAGTCGGTGCGGAGGCGCCGGTCATGGCCGGTGGTGAGGTGGGCTGGTGCTCACCGGCCGGTCGGCTCTGCTCTGAGGGCCAGAGGACAGAACCGGAGGAGTCTGTGTTGGGTGCCGAAGATGCAGTCGACACCGAAGATGCGGTCGATGCCGAAGGTGCTGGCGACGCTGAAGATGCGGCGTAGGACGGGGCGGGGCGGGACGGCGGCACCGGGGCGTTTGGCAGCATCGGCGGCGTGTGCCGCTGGGACATCGAGGGAGGAGACGTTATCTCTGCGGTCTCGTTGAGCGATGCTGGGTTGGTTGGCTCCTGGTCTTTACTGGCGACCGATGGGGTTGGAGCGGGGACGGGGGACATGTGTGAAACTCCTGTTCGTTTGATGAGAACGTACTGAAGTCCGCCGAAAGCCAACGCAAAGAAAAACGGCATAAAGCGCGCCGGGTCAATGACCTAGGCTGACCCTGTGGCACGATCTGAAACGACCCGGACCCGGCCGATGCAGCGCGTATTGACCACCACCGCCGTGGCGCTGTCAGCGGTGGCAGGATTGGTCGGCTGTGGTGACGCCAACAATGGCGGCATTACCGGCAGTCAGCCGGAGTACGTCCTGTGCGACGGTCCGCCCGGGACGTGGACCGACCTCACCGATGAGGAGACCGGGCGGCGAGAGAGCGGCCCGATTGTGATCTGGACCGACGAGGACGGGTGCGCCATTCGTCTGGACACCATCTTTCACCGGTTCGGTGATGACCACTGTGGCTGGGAGGACGTCGAGTATCTGAGCCTTGGCGTTCCCATCGGTGAGCCGTTCAGTGGACCCGATGCCACACCGCCGGTGCAGGACTGGGAACCACTCTTTCTCTTCAACACCGATGGCGCTGTCGCCAACCTTCCAGCGGGTGAACGACTGGCCGCTGCTGACGTTCCCGAGGACGCGCTCGACATCGGCGCGAAGACCGTGACCGGCCGACGGCGCCATCTGTCAGCCGACGAGTTGACGGTCTACGAAGTCCAGGGCGACGACGCCCGAGCTTTTGTGGCGACGGCCGACGGCGAGGTCAGCTGCGCCTGACCGGATGCCGGTGGCTGACCCGGGACCGGCAGGTCATCCGAGTTTGCTTCAGGCCAGCCAACTGGCGAGGTTGGCAGGCACATCCGCATCCGGGTCCGGCTCGATGAGCAACAGACAGATGCTCTCGATGATGGTTCCGCTCAACGACCACTCTCGGTCGGCGCCGTTTGGTCCCGTCGGGCGAACCATCACCCTGGTCGTTTCATCCAGCGTCCACTCGACCATCGCCATTGCGGTCACGGCGATGAAGATGCGCTGCAGTTGATCGAAGTTGGTCCATTGCCGGGGGCGAACGCCGTACCGGCCGCCCATGGCCTCGAGGTATGGCACGAACTCGTTTCGGGAACGGTCGATCGCATGACGGATGGCGTCGAGGATGTCCGGATCCGGCTCTGGTGACAGGCCAACAACAGCCCGACAAATGTCGACAGCACGAACAAGATCGTTCTCGAGGCTCGACTCCAGGTTGCGGTTGGTCCAGCACCGGATGACTTCGCGGAGCTCGGCCGCCCGGCCGTCAGCGTCGGACCCGAATTCGCTGGGGTCGAGTCCGGAGAGCACCTCACCAACGATGGAGGTATCAATCACCGTCCGGGAAATCACCTCTAGCAACACGGCGACTCGAAACGCGTCCTGGGGCTCACCCTTGTCATCGGCAAACGCTCGGTAGGCCGATGCTCGACTCACCTCTGAACGACCGATGGCGTCGCCAAGCGAGATCCGCCCAAGGCCCCAATCGGTGCGCGGCTCAAGAAAGAGTTCGCAGCCCGATTCGATGAGGGCGGCGCGGGTTTCTCGCACCGAAAGACGTTCTTTTCGTTCCATGATCGTGACCGGCCTGCGTCCGGGAAGAGACTACCAGAAAGACCACTAGACAAACTGCGCCAAGTTGGTACAGTATGTCTCAATCCGAGATGGATCCTCTCCTTACGTTGTACGGGGCGGGCGGCATCCTCAAAAAGGTGGGACGGCGATGACAGGGCAACGACGACTTTTTGCACGCCTGGCGCGTCCGGGATTCGTGCTCCTGCTGACGATGGCGCTGTTGGCAACCCTCGTCGTAGCTACTCCATCGCCCGCTTCGGCAGAGGGCTCCTTCACCACCATCGGGCAGGCCGAGTGCTCAGGCGGATCCGGTGCGGTCGCCGTTACCGTGACCAACGACAACGATCACTCGATGCCCATCTGGGTTCGTCTGCGACAGGGAAGCGTCGACCTGACTGACCCGCACATCCTGTTCACGGTGGCTGCAAACTCGGCGGGCGCCCAAGAGCTCACAGGCATCCCGAACGGGTCCTATGACGTTCACGTCATTTGGGGTAGCCCCTTCTCAGGTACTGCGGCACTCCTCCATTCGGAGGCTCGCACGTTTTCGTGTGCAACAACGCTGGCGACGCCAACGTGGCGGGCACCATCGGTCGCACCCAACTCAACCAACACTTCCATTACCGCCAGCTGGAATCCCGTCGCACTTCGGTCCAGCTATCACGTCCAATGGTCTGACGACAACATCCCACTCCCAGTCCAAACCGGCATCACCGGGACCACCGACACCCTCACCATCGGCGACCGCCTTGGCACCATCTGCGCACAGGTCCGCGCCATCGGCACCGGCAACAACATCTCCTCCAACTACAACAGCCCACGCTGCACCACCGTCACAAGAGCCCTTGCCACGCCCAACGTCGACATCCCGACCATCAGCGGAAGCATCGCAACCGTGACCTGGGACCCCGTCCCCAACCACTCCAGCTACGAAGTCCTCTGGTCACTTAACAACATCGACCAACCGGTGCGTCCACGTCCCAAGGACGCAACCCACAACAACATCGCGCTTACAGCGAGCAGTACCGGAACCCTCTGTGCCGAGGTACGGGCCATCGGCACCGGCGACTACACGGACAGCGACTGGCAAATCAAGCGCTGCACCAACGTCGGAACCAAGCTCGCAACGCCCCCGTGGCGTGGCAGTGGCGTTGCGCTCAACTACTCGCGGCTCAACGCAAACGCCTACTGGTATGTGGACTCGAGGGCCGACAGGTATGAGGTCACCTGGTTCTACGAGGGAACAGAAATTGATCCGCCAACCTCGACGACGGGATCCTGGGCCAGCTTCGCAGTTGAAGGGAGGGTTGGTGAGATCTGCGCTGAGGTCACAGCGATCGGCAGTGGGCAATACCTGAGCTCCGACCCCTCCGACCAGCGGTGCGTCGAGGCCACGCTCGTGTTCTCAGAGCCAATCTGGAACACCAGGCCAATCATCTCGTCGAACAACGGCGATGCACTGACCGCCATCTGGTCTCCGCCGGCCACACCGGCAAACTTCCGACCGGACCGCTACAAGACGCAGTG
This sequence comes from uncultured Acidimicrobiaceae bacterium, assembly GCA_964609665.1. Classification (GTDB taxonomy): domain Bacteria; phylum Actinomycetota; class Acidimicrobiia; order Acidimicrobiales; family SZUA-35; genus JAHELU01. The sequence continues at coordinate 22,763 of CAZSTV010000056.1, read as the reverse complement.
GTATCTCGACGGGCGATACATCGGCTACGAGTACGTATCTGGTCAGGCCAGCGAGATGGAGATCGACGGTCGGGCCGGTGAATTCTGTGTGATGGTGCGAGCGGAGACCTCCGGCAACATCCGACAGTCGCCCTATAGCAACCGCGAGTGCGCAACGGTGCTCGCCCCGCCCGATGTCAGCATCACGGCCAACGCTTCCTCGGCCAGCTGGGACCTCGTCGATCGGGCCGATGGCTACACCGCCCGATGGACCTACGACGGCACGCTCTTCAACTTCGATCAACTCCCGGACACCGCCACCTCCTCGACATCCAATGTCGGTTCACGATTCGGTGAGATCTGCGTCCAGGTAAAGTCTGAAGGCGCAGGCGAACTCGTGGACTCGTCCTACGGGCCCGAGCAGTGCCGCACCATTACCCGCAACCTTCAAGTACCGGCGTGGGACGACGGGGTCGCGCTCGACAACGCTTCCGGACTGGTGACCGCCTCATGGCGGCAGGTTTCTGAGGCGAACGGGTATCTTGTCGAATGGGCGCTGGGTGATGACAGCTGGACTACCGATATCAACGGCCGGGCAACCACGTCGACGACCGAGACAACCGCGAACCGTACCGGCAATCTTTGCGCAACCGTCCGAGCGACCAACAGCAATCCGGCGCTCGTCGACTCAGCGCCGAGCTCCCGGCAATGCGCGGTTATTGGCGGGGAGATGGAGACTCCGACGTGGACATCGCTCTCCTACGACGGCCGCTTTGACCGACTGAACGGGGCGTGGGGGTCAGTGGACCCACGGGCAACATACGACATTCGTTGGTACGAAGATCGAGAAGCTACCCCGTTCTTGGAAACCACCGTGAACGCGGCCTCAACCCAGCTCGATTTGCAGGGACGGGCTGGCATCATCTGCGCCCAGGTCCGGACGGCCGGCCTGGAAAGCCGATCAGCGTCGGACTACTCGGCCAGCAGGTGCATCCACGTGAGGCCGCAGGCCCCGGAGTGGGCGGCCGAGCCGTTGACAGTGGCGCCGAACTTCGACGCACCGGAAACGGTGACCGCCAACTGGCTACCGATTGACGACCCCGACAATTACTACATGTATTGGGAGATCGCCGGAGATCGGCCTGGCGGCTATTTCACCGGCACTAGTGCAACGTTGGTGCTCGGAGACCGGAGGGGCGAAGTGTGTGCCCGTGTCTGGGGGCGTGATGGTGGTGTCTGGTCATCGCCCGCCGAGAAGGTCTGCATCGACGTTCAGCCGGCAGCCGATAGGCAGCTGGAAGCACCACGCGCAACCGCTGCAGCAGTCGAGGCGGGGCAACTTGTGGTCAAGTTCGACCAGGTCGACAATGCGTCCGGCTACCAACTCCGGGTGTACTACGGCGGCGCAGCCGACAGCGTGCACGACGCGACCGTCAGCGGCACCAACACCGTTGACGAGCTACGAATCCCAATTGATCAGTCACAAAACCAGGGCAGAGCGTGCGCTGCCATCGTTGCCATCGGCGGCGGAACCTGGGAGGCGTCCGAACCTGGATTTCGGGCCTGCGCCGACACAACGGACTACTTCACAGCACTTGGCTTCGACGATGCCCACGATCGTATGACCGTGGCAGAAGTGCAGGCTCTGGTAGATGGGTTTGAAGCAACGGCGCAGGTCGGAAGTCTGGTGAAGTCCGGCATCGCTGCAACACTGACGCTCGAGCAGCTCGGCTCCCAAGACATCGGCCAAATCCTCATCAACAACCCCACAGCGTCACAGGAGGCCCGGATCGACACCATTGCTCGTTCGATCGGCGTCGACCGGATGAGCACGTTCCTTGCTCACGTGCACACCTCACTCCGACTCCGCAATCCGTCGTATGCGACATACGTCGAGCTGATGACCCCGGTTGCCTACCTCGGAGGCAGCGCTGACCTGCACGAGTTCAGCGCGCAGCACTTTGTCAGCACCGGCCAAGAGATTCTCGGCACTACCGGGGTCGGGCTTCAAGTCGGCGAAACGGTCTACGAGATCGGTTCGTTCCGTGGCGCCAAGGTCCTGTCTGGACTCGGTCTTGCAGTGGGCGGCGGTTCACTTCTTCAAGAGTTCGCCGTCGGTGGTCTTGGAGACAGCGCTCAGGACGGGTTCGAGATTGGGGCGGTGGTGTTTGGCCTTCTGTCGGGGGGAACGCCGCTCGGCCTCTTCTTCGGTGGGTTGGCAGTGATCTCCGGTCTGATGTCGGTCTTTCTACCGGACCGCGTGATACCACCGGAGTCAACTGACCCGCTGAACACCGTGCTGGACTACCTGGGCGAGGATCCGCTCGTCTCACCACCGCTCGATCAGGATCGACTTATGACCTCTTTGAACACCATGTTCGAGCGGCTAGAGGCCCGAACTGACACCTGCGGATCTACCGGTTGCCCAGATGCCGACTCGTCGGAACCGTCGGACCAGGGAGTCCCGAACCGGCCGGCAACCCGGTACCTCTTCCAGGAAACCGATAGCTACTCGAACTGGACGTTCGCCGTGGCGGTGACAGTCTTCCCCGGTGGGGTCGGGGACCCGCCGGCATTCATCAACTACACCAACGGCTGTGGTGCGAACTCGCTTACGCAGTTTCCGATGATTCGCAAAGTGCTAGGGATGATGCGCTGTTCGTAGGGTTGCAGGGCTAGTCAACGCGTTGATCACCTCACGCATCGCACGGAGTGAGTGGCCGCTGAGAAAGTGATCGACGTGTGGCAGCGCCTCGGCCATACCTGCAACCGCAGGTCGGTACTCGGGCCCGGCGGCCCGAGGGTTGATCCAAATCACCCGATAGCTCATGCGGTGCAGTCTGGCCATGCGCTTTGCCAGCTCCGATGACGGGTCGGTGTCCCACCCGTCGGATGCGATGATCACCGTTGCTCCCCGTACGGCGTGGGACCACCGTGGACTGGTGATCAGCTCGCCGATGCTCGCGGCGATGCGGGTCCCGCCGAATCGGTCGGTCACTTCATCGGCCAGGCGTTCAATCGCCGCCTGAGGGTCTCGTTCTCGGAGTTGCACGGTGGCGCGACGCAGCGTGGTGGCAAACGTGAACACTTCCACCGGTGTGGCCGATCCCCCACCGCCGGATACCACGAGGGCTCGCATCAGGTGCAGGTACATCCTGGTGAACGATTCCATCGAGCCGCTCACGTCGGCCAACATCACAATCGGTCTCGG
>CAZSTV010000056.1:10296-19563 GCA_964609665.1 uncultured Acidimicrobiaceae bacterium | reverse complement strand
GCCAGCGTCAAAACCTCGCCGGTCGTCCGCGCCGACCGCATGGTTCGTCGCAGATCGACCGCACCGAACGTCGCTGCCCTGCGGCGCCTGGTCAGGCGGACCGGTAGGTCGCTCAGCGACTTTTCAAACCATCGACCGACAGTCTCCAACTGCTCAGGACTCAGCTCGTCAAACGGGGTGTCCGCCACGTCCGATAGTGGTGCGGGTAGCAATTCGGGAATGACCGAGTCCTCATCGGTGGCGTCCGCTTGCTCCCGGTCTTCAACAACTTCGGGTCGTTCTCGGGTGATCTTGGCGTTCATGGCGGCAAAGCCATCGGTCGGCGAGGACTGCCGCAGCAGCGAACCTTCGGTCTTCACCATGGCCCGACCGCTTTGGCGTTCCCACGGAGCAATCGGCAACCCGATGCCACCGAACAGCACCTCGAACAGCTCGTCGAAGACCTCAAAGTCTCGCCGGTCACAAATGACGGTGGTCTTGGTCAGCCAGTAGAGGGTGTTGACATCGGTTGGCGGGCAACAGTCCATGGCCAGCGCCAGACGGTTGGCCGCGGTGGGGCCGACGTCGACGCCCGCTCCCCGAAGGCGCTGCAGGAATCCACCGCAGAACGCCGCGATATCGACCGAGCGAAACAGCGAGGCACCCGAGGACGCAGCTGCCGGCCCTTCGGCACTGGTCGAACTCATGGCGTTCAGATACCCGCCTCGACCACCAGCTCGCCCGTGTCCAACGCGGCCCCAACGGTTTCGAGGTCGTCCGGGGTTTTGATGAGCGACCCCATGGTCATTCGGGTCTGTTCGCCATCGAGGTTGGTGACGCCGAGGGCGTGCAGCGCGCCAACCCAGTCGATCGCTTCGGCAACACCGGGTGGCTTGTCCAAATCGAGCGAACGGGTCTGATGAACAAACGCTGTGGATGCGGCGACCAGAGGTTCGGCCGCCGAGGCCACATTGCGGCGGACAATCTGCGCGGTGCGTTCCAGGTCGGGGAAGTCGATCCAGTGGTACAGGCAGCGCCGCTTCAGCGCGTCGTGCAACTCTCGGCTGCGGTTGGAGGTCAGGATCACCAGCGGCGGTGCGGCGGCAGTGAAGGTGCCGAGCTCTGGAACGGTGACCGAACGCTCGGCCAGGAACTCAAAGAGCAGCGCTTCAAACTGATCGTCGGACCGGTCAAGCTCGTCGATGAGTAACACCGGCGGGGTTGGGCCGACGTGGCGGACCGCTTGCAGCAACGGCCGGTCGAGCAGGAACTCCTCGGTGAACAGATCCGCAGCGGCAACCGTTCCGCTACCCGCAGTTGCGCCGGAGGCTTCGGCTGCCCTGATCGTGAGCAGCTGGTGGGAGTAGTTCCATTCGTAGAGCGCTTCGGCTGCGGTGATGCCCTCGTAGCACTGCAGCCGTATCAGCGGACTGCCGAGGGCCTGGGCCATCGCCTTGGCCGCGGTGGTCTTGCCAACACCGGGTTCACCTTCGAGCAGCAGCGGCTGGCCGATGGTCAGGGCGACAAACAGCGCGGTCGCCAGACCTTCGTCCACCAGATAGTCAACCTCTTCGAGCGCAGACACCAGCGCCCCACGGTCCGGGAACGGCGTGGTCATGAACCGGCCTCCAGCAACATCTCGTAGTCTTCCCAGGTGTCGACATCGAGCGGGATCGGACCTGGCCGGACCACCTCGTGCACGGGATGAGTGCCGGACTCCAGCAGTTTCCAGACCGCTTTGTCTCCCTGCAGGCCGGCCAGGTCATCAAACACCGAGCGGGCGAACGCGAACGGATGCCCCCGCCCGTCGTCATAGCGACAAACGGTGAGCGGTCGCGCCGAGCCGGGCGACCCTCCGGACCGGCCGCCCGGGGTGAACTGATCAATGAGGGTGTTGATGGTCTCGATGGTAACGCCCGGCTGATCGCCAAGGAGCAGCACCAGACCGTCGGCCCGGGGGTCGACGGTGGCCAGCGCGGCAACAATCGACGATGAGCAACCGGTGGTGAACGCCACGTTCTCGGTCACGGTCGCGGTGCCGAAGTCAACCGCGTCTCGGACCTGCGGCGCGGCGCCACCAATGGCAACCACCACCTGGTCGAAACGGGCGGCCAAAGCGGTGTCCACCGCAGCTTGCAGCAGCGGCTTGTCTCGGTAGGTCAGCAGCTGTTTCGGTTGACCGAGGCGCCGAGAGGAACCGGCCCCAAGGACGAGCCCGGCGACGAACGGTTTCACCGGGCGGCTTCCACTTCCTCGGCGTAGCGGGTCCGACAACCGGGGTTGCAGAACCAAAAGTCGGTCTCGTTGGCGTTGAGGTGGGGCGTGTCCGCAACGACGGTCACCGTCATGCCACAGACCGGATCGATTGCCTCAAAAGGTCGATCGGCGCGTTCCACCTTCGGTGCGGTCAGTCCGTCGACTCGGACCGCTCGAACGAGATCTGCGAGTATCGCCAGCGCGATCTCCTGGGCCGTACGAGCACCGATCTCCAACCCGACCGGTGTGTGGATGGTCGCCAACTGCTCAGGGTTCAGGTCGAGCGAGTCCAGCACAGCGGTGCCTCGAACCCCACTTGCGACCAAGCCGATGAACCCAACCTCGGCGTCTACCGCGGCCTGGATGGTCTGTTCTTCGTATCTTCCGTGGCTGGAAACGATCACCGCGGTACAGCCGTGCACGTCGGGCGTTGAGGCGCTGCGGGTCACCCCAAACCCAAGGTGGGTGGCCAGCGCTTCGAGCGACTCGGCGATGGGGGTTGTTCCGACGATGGCCAGTCGGGCAGCGGGGAGCTTCGGTTCAAGGAATATCTCAAGCGCTCCACCGGACAGGCAGGGGTTGACTACCGTGCGGGCGCCGTCGCTTTCGGGGAACGCGTCGGCGCCGTCGGGACCCTCGTCCGGCAGGATGCGCAAAAGGAGCGCCTCGCCGGAGTCGAGCAGTGGCACCGCCGCGGTTCTGACCGAACCTTCGGCGCACTGTCCGCCAACGAAACCGTCGATGGTTCCGTCGGCGAGCACGACTGCAGAGTCGCCGGGCCGAGCTGATGTTGGGCATTGCGCTCTGACGACCGTGGCCTGCACGAACGGAACACCCTGATTCACCAGCTCTGTCACCCGGCTACGACTCATCGTTCAACTCCCACCCCAGGGGACATTAGATTGGCGGGGTGTGGTTGCCCTGCATGGCCTCCCACACTCTCGACGGCGTCAACGGCATGTCCGCATGGCGGACGCCGTAGGGCTTCAGCGCATCGACGACGGCGTTGACCACCGCGGGCGGCGAACCGACCGTTGCCGACTCACCGATCCCCTTGGCCCCAATCGGATGATGGGGCGACGGCGTCACGGTGTGACCGGTCTCCCAGTCCGGGCACTCGAGCGCCGTGGGGATGAGGTAGTCCATCAGCGATGCGCCGATGCAGTTGCCGTCTTCGTCGAAGGCGATCATCTCCATCAGCGCCATGCCAACACCGTCGGCCAGGCCACCGTGGACCTGCCCCTCGATGATCATGGGGTTGATCTGAGTGCCGCAATCGTCGACGGCAATGAACCGGCGGACCTTGACCTCGGCGGTGCCGGGGTCAACATCGACCACGCAGATGTACGCACCAAACGGGTAGGTGAGGTTCTCCGGGTTGTAGCAGATCTGCGCTTCCAGCCCGCCCTCGATGCCTTCCGGCAGGTCGCCGGCGCCGTGGGCTTTCATGGCGATGTCCTGGATGGTGACCGACTTGCCGGGGTCACCCTTGACCGAGAACGAACCCTTGTCCCACTGGATGTCGGCGACGGAGACTTCGAGCATGCCCGAGGCAATGATCTGCGCCTTGTCCCGGACCTTGCGGGCCACCAGTGCTGCCGCCGCGCCGGAGACCGGCGTTGAACGTGAGCCGTAGGTGCCAAGCCCGAACGGCGTGTTGTCGGTGTCGCCGTGGACAACGTCGATGTCTTCCGGTGGGATACCGAGTTCTTCGGCGACGATCTGAGCGAACGTGGTTTCGTGGCCCTGACCCTGGGTCTTCACCGACAGGCGGCAGACCGCCTTGCCCGTGGGGTGGATGCGGAGCTCACAGCCATCGGCCATGCCGAGACCGAGAATGTCCATGTCCTTGCGAGGACCGGCGCCGACCGCTTCGGTGAAGAACGACAGGCCGATGCCCATCAGTTCGCCACGCTCACGCTTCTCGGCCTGCTCGGCCCGAAGCTCCGCATAGCCCGCCATGTCCATCGCCTTGCGAAGGGCGGGCTCGTAGTCACCGGAGTCATAGACCCAACCGGTCTTGGACTCATACGGGAACTGCTCCGGCTGAAGCAGGTTCTTCATCCGCAGGTCCGCCGAGTCCATCTCCAACTCATAGGCCAGGACGTCGACCATGCGCTCGATCAGGTACACCGCTTCGGTGATCCGGAACGAGCAGGCGTAGGCCACACCTCCCGGCGCCTTGTTGGTGTAGACCGCGGACATCTTGCAGTAGGCGGCTTCAAGGTCATAGGAGCCGGTGAAGACACCGAAGAACCCTGCCGGATACTTGACCGGTGCGGCGACGCCGTTGAAGGCACCGTGGTCCGCCAGGACGTTGGTCCGCACGGCCAGGATCTTGCCGTCCTTGGTTGCGGCGATCTCGCCCTCCATGACGTAGTCACGGGCGAAACCGGTGGAGACCAGGTTCTCGGTCCGGTCTTCCATCCACTTGACCGGCTTGCCGATCACCAGCGATGCAACGATGGCGCACACGTAGCCCGGGTAGATCGGGACCTTGTTGCCGAAGCCACCGCCGATGTCGGGGGCGATCACCCGGATCTTGTGCTCGGGCAGACCGGCCACCAGCGCGTACACCGTGCGGTGGGCATGGGGTGCCTGGGTGGTCGACCACAGCGTCAGCTGGCCGGAGACCCGCTCAACGTCGGCAACACAGCCGCAGGTTTCCATCGGCGCCGGGTGGACCCGGGGGTAGATGATCTCTTCTTTGACCACCACGTCGGCGTTTTCGAAGACAGCATTTGTTGCCGCCTCGTCACCGGTTTCCCAGTCGAAGATGTGGTTGTCCGCTTTGCCTTCAAGGTCGTCGCGGATGACCGGCGCCTCTGGGCTCATTGCCGAGCGCACGTCGACTACCGGCTTGAGGTAGTCGTACTCAACGTCGATCAGTTCGAGTGCGTCGCGGGCGGAGTAGCGATCTTCGGCGACGACAAACGCCACCTCTTGATGCTGGAACCGGACCTTGTCGGTGGCCAGGACGGCCTGCACGTCGTTTGAAAGGGTTGGCATCCACGCCAGTCCCTGGGCGGCGAGGTCCTCGCCGGTGATGACCGCCACCACCTTGGGGTGGGCCTCGGCCGCGGACTTGTCGATGCTGACAATGCGAGCGTGGGCGTACGGCGAGCGCAGGATTGCAAGGTGCAGCATGCCGGGGAGCTGGATGTCGTCAACGAAGTTGCCCATGCCGCGGATGAGGCGGGGGTCTTCCTTGCGGAGCAGGTTGCCGAAACCAATCGGCCGTTCTTCTGTCTCTTCGGGCGGATTCTCCGTCGTTGTCACTGTCGTTCCTGCCGTTCGTCGCTTCGCTTCTCACTAACCGAGATTTCGGCGCTGGGGCGCCGAAACTCGCGGGGCGAATGGTTGGTGTCTGCAAGTGTTTGAATCACTGTTTGAATCACTGTGCGCTCCCGATGGTGACGTTCGTTTCGTGTTCTGCGGCCCACTGGATGGACCGGACGATGGTGGAATAGCCGGTGCAACGACAGATCTGCCCAGAGATTGCTTCTCGGATGGTCGCTTCGTCCGGGTTGGGGTTGTTGTCCAGCAGGGCCCGTGCGGTGAGCATCATGCCCGGCGTGCAGAAGCCGCACTGCAAGCCGTGGCACTGCATGAAGCCTTCCTGAACCGGATCGAGCACACCGTCGACCTCCATGCCTTCCACCGTTGTCACGTCGTGACCGCTGGTCATCGCCGCGAGCGTGGTGCAGGACTTCACCGGTTCACCGTCGACCAGCACCACGCAGGTGCCGCAGTTCGAGGTGTCGCAACCCCAGTGGGTGCCGGTCAGGCCGACCTGGTCTCGAATGAAGTGGACGAGCAGCATCCGAGCTTCGATGTCCTCAGAGACCTCTTGGCCGTTAATCGTCATGTTGACCTGCATCAGTGGCCTCCGTGTCCGTTGGATGTGCTGCCGTTACTTGATCCTGTCGCCCGCAGTACGGCGCTTCGTAGCGCTCGCTTGGTGAGCTCCGACGCCAGGTGGGTCTTGTACTCAACCGTTCCCCGTTGGTCCGACTGTGGTGAGCAGTGCTGGGCGGCGACGTCGCCGACCTGCTGGTAGAGCTCCTCGGAGGGGGTCTGACCCTGCAGTGCGTCACGCACGGGGCCAATGTTTGTAGTGTTGGGACCGACTGCTGCAAGACCGACCCGGCCGTCAGCGATGGTGCCGCCATCCATCCAGATGGCTGCCCCGGCGGACACCACCGCCCAGTCTCCCGCGCGGCGCTCCACCTTCTTGTAGGCGCTTGAGCCGTTGGGGCGGAGCGGGATGCGAACCTCGGTCAGCATCTCGGCATCTCCCACCGCAGTCTCATACGGTCCGACGTGAAACTCTTCCATGCTGACGATGCGCTCGCCACTGGTGCTCTTGATCACACAGCTGGCATCGAGTGCGCTGCACACGGCCGAAAGGTCTTCGGACGGGTCGGCCTGGCAGAGGGATCCGCCGAGCGTGCCTCGGTTGCGGACCACCGGGTCGGCGATGACCTCTTCGGCATCTCGGAAGATGGGGAAGTGCTGGGCGAGGAGTTCGGACTCCAGCAGTTCACGGTGCCGGGTCATGGCACCGATGCGCACCTCGCCAGCCTCTTCCTTTATATAGAAGAGCTCTTCGAGGTCGTTGATGTCGATGAGGTACTCCGGATTGGCCAGCCGCAGTTTCATCATCGGCAAAAGACTGTGTCCGCCTGCGATGAACCGGGCCTCCTCTCCGAGGCGTTCTCGCAATTCAATGGCATGACCGACGCTCGTCGCCCGTTCGTATTCGAACGGTGCAGGTACCTGCATCCGAGGACCCCCTATAGGAACTGGTTTAACTCGTGGTCTGTTCCTACCTGGGGTGACCGAAGACCGTCAACAGCTACTTAAGTGATCACTTAAGTAGCTACGGCGAGAATGAGAGCCGTGATGAGCAGGTGTGCGAGGAGCACGCCTGCGGTAGCCATTTTGGCTTTTCGCTGCCCAATTGCCTGAGCGCTGAGCAATCCGACCAGCAAAACGAGTGCCGGGCCCACCCATCCGAAGATGATCAGGTTGAACAGGGCCGGTGAAGATTGCGACGCCGAAGCACCGGCGATGGCGGACGAATCCAGCGTGATCACCAGCAGAGCAAGTGCGCCCGACCCGATCCAGACCAGGGCGGAGATCCCGCAGAGCGCCAACACCGTGAGCACGTGTCCGGTGTAGGAGCCGCTTCGGGTCGCGGCCGCCGGGCCGGGAGATCCTGGAAAGGGCAGCCCGTTCGCGCCGGGCGCGCCATCAAAGGAAGAGGTACCAGGCGACGGCGCAAGAGGTGGTGGTGGGACACCGGGCGGTAGAACCACGGGGATCGGTGTGGCCGCCGGAACCGCTGGCGCCGCCAACGGTCGAAAGGGTGGAGGTCCCAGCGGTGCCGAGACCTCGGGCAACTCGTGAGGTTGGCCGCCAATAGTGATACCCGTCGGTATCGGCGTTGTCGTCCAGCGGGTTGAGCAATAGGGCCGCCCAACCGACGGTGGGTCGTCCGACTGCGGACCGGGGCCAGTCGGCCATCTACTATGAGAACGGTGACCCCTGCACAGCTCACGGCATTTGCCGCCATCGTCCGACATGGCTCGGCGAAACTGGCAGCAGAAGAGCTGGGTGTCAGCGAAGCTGCCATTTCTTCGCACGCCGCGGCGCTGCGCAAGGAGTTGAACGATCCGCTCTACCGCCGGTCCGCCAGCGGGCTTGCGTTCACCCCCGGGGGGCTGCGGTTGGCAACCCGAGCCGCCGAACTGCTCGGGCTGCAGGACCAGACCAAACTTGAGGTGGAAGCGGCGAGCCGAGGGCAGCGGATCCTTCGCCTAGCAACCACCGCGCTGTTCGCCGAGTACGCGGCCCCCGGACTGATCGAACTGTTCAAGACCCGGGCCGATGACCTGTACGTCGAGATGAGTGTGCACAGCAGCGACGGCTTTCCCGACCTGCTCAACTCCCGCCAGGCGGACGTTGCCATCGGTCCTGCTGCAGGCGGCCCACCCGACGGGCTGCGCCACAAGGAGTTCCTGCGTTACCAACTGGTGCTGGTCGTCTCCCCCACCCACCCGCTGGCCGGCGGCAGACCGAGCAAGGCAAAGATGGCGGCACAGCCATGGTTGCTTGGCCCGGCCGCCGCCGAAATCAACGGCGCGACCCAGCAGCTCTTGAAGCGTTTCGGCGTTCCCGAAGAGCATCAGCGGATCTTCCAAAGCCACGCCGCAGCGTTGACTGAAACCACCGACGGCAACGGCATTGGCGTGGTGCCGGAGTTCCGGGTCCGCGACGCCCTGGCCCAGGGCAAGCTCCATCGCATCTCTGCGCCGGGCGCCGACGCGTCGGCGGTCTGGCAAGCGACCACGTTGCCGCTGGCCCAAACCCCACCGGTTGCCGCCGAGCTTGCCCGATTCGTCAGCACCCCTCGGGCAATCCAGGCGATGCTGACCGGATCAGGGGCCAACATTGGCCACTTCCGGCCTCGGGTCCACGTAACTCTCTGGAGCTGACCCTCAGGCGCTGACCCGAAGCGGCGGCATATCAACGTCTCGGTCCAACGCTGAAGAAAGTTGGAACCAATCCCTGCAGTCAGGGGTGGTTCCTCTCGACAGTTGAGCGATCGCGCCGCGCCAGACCACAGCAGCGATCGCCGGGACTAACAACGAGGGGCACCATGAAGAGGACTTTGATCGCACTATTGGCAGCAACGCTTTTTGCCGTCGTGCTGGCTCCAATCCCAGCAGCGGCCCAGAACCCGGTGTGCGTCAACGGTGCCGAGACCGACCCCGACGGCGACGGCTGGGGCTGGGAGAACGGCCAGAGCTGCGTTGTCGCCGACGAAGCTGAGCCCGAGCCTGTCGCCGCTCCCCCGAACCCGACAATCAATCCCAATCCCAACCCCACCGCCAATCCCGACTGCGACTACAGCAGCGCCGCCCAAAACGGAGGCTGGGGCTGGAACCCCACCACCGGCACTTCCTGTCCGCCGGTCAACAACCAACCATCGAGCGCTCCCAACCCAGCCCCAGATCCGCCCCCCAC
>CAZSTV010000056.1:0-10286 GCA_964609665.1 uncultured Acidimicrobiaceae bacterium | reverse complement strand
CAACCCCAACCCCAACCCCAACCCCAACCCCAACCCCAACCCCAACCCCGGCCCCGGCCCCGGCCCCGGCCCCGGCCCCGGCCCCGGCCCCGGCCCCGAACAGCCAGTACCACCCTTCGTTCGCTGCGGCCATCGGCGTTCTGTTCCCTTCCTCCTCCTCGGCGGTGCAGGCTCGGTTGACCGACGCTCTAGGGCAGGCGCACGCTCGCGCCGAAGGATCGACCGACAGCAATCCGAGCGTTGTCAGCGAGTTCCATAACCTGTTGCTGTCCAACGGGTTCACTCCCGTCTACCGCAAGGAAGTGCCGATCGGGAACACACCGCATGACGAGCTACCCGTGACCGTCGTCAGAGAGTTTCCGGTCGAACAGATCGACCCGCTCAACACGAACGTGAACCAGGCCGCGGTCAACTCGATCAACGGGCGGCTCGTCGCCAGTGTGGCCGCGGCCGCGGGACCCAGGAAGTTGGCCGCAATCCTTCCGGGCTACGCGCTGGAGGGCGGATCAGGGCCGGATCAAGTCAAAGCGAGCCTTGGCACCTACGGCGGTAGTCCATCCGGTCGGGCCGACCAGTTCTTTGAGAACGGCCCGCGGCTGACAGCAATGTTGGATGCACTCCCGAGCCCGCCGGAGAGCGCAAGCGAGGTGGAGCGGATCGAGATTCTCGCCTTCGAACAAGCCAACCTGCTGCTCAACGTACGGCCATCGGAGCGCAGCCTTCTGTGGGACCGATTCCTGGAGATCACCGAAGGCATCTTCCCAACGCACCAGGTCGAAAACAGAACTGGCTACATCACCCAGCCGACCACCACGCAGTTCTCCCGGCTGTGGAACGCCTCCACCAGAGAGGAACGCCTGGCCTACTACGGGTTTGATTCGACGGGATGGGACTTGGCCGAGCCCTACATCGAACTCTCGCTCGACATGGACCGAACTCAAGATGCAATGGAGGACTGGCTTACCCCGATAGTCATACTCTTCGCTGCGGCCGCGTTGGGTGCCATCACCGGAGGGCTTGCTTCCGGGGCCTATGCCGCCTATTTCGGGGTCTCGGCCACCAGCTTCGGGGCCGTGGCCGCCGGAGCTGCGGTTGGTGCCTACACGACCACGTTCTTCCTCACGGGCAGTACCAGCCAGGCCGAGAAGGCGGCCTGGAAGGCGCTGTTGACCAGCGGCGTCGCTCACTACACAAACATCCCGGTCGACGAGCGAACCACCAAGCAAGTCTTCGCGGTCGCCATCCTCGAAGGTGGGATGGCCAGCCTCGATGGCAAGAACTTCCGGGACGCACTCCTCGCCTCGCTGGCGGAAAACTACATCCCCGGTGTCTCGTCTTTCGTTGAGCAACTCGACAACACTTCGCCGTTCCTCGCGGACCTCGGTGAAGTGCTGGTTCGGTCCTATTTTGAGCACGGCAACAACTGGAACCAGATCTCCGGTGATCTTGAACAGTTCGTTCTCGATGAAGCCGGCGAGTACGTCACCGACTTCGTCGATGGCCGCCTCTCCCCCTCGTGGGGAACCGTTGGCAGTTCTATCGCCGAACTAGCAGGGGTGGCCGTGTCCTCGGGCGGTGAGGAGGCGGCCATCCGCAAAGCCGTCCTCGCCGAGCTTGGCGCGCTGGCGGACCAGGGCATCGATCATCTACTCGGCGACTCCTGGGTCGCCGAGGTCACCGGCGAACTGAGCGCCATCTACCTGTCGTCGCTCAATGTGCCCGCCGACCAACGCGCCAGATACATAGACCAGCGTCTGACCGTCTACGTCTACGACCTCGCCGCCGACTCGCTGTCGAGCACGGCCCGGAATCGCATGGTCTCGGCGAACGGTGGAAAGTCGAGCGCACTCATCGATTCGGCGACCGGGCTCCTGTACGTCGCCATCGCCAACCTCTGGCGCGACGGTGACGAACTGGAGGGCATCCTGTTGACCCACCTCAGCTCGGAGCTGCGCAGTGCCCTCACCTCGATGTTTCCCGAGTGCGCACCTGACTGGGTGACGGGACTGGGTGACCAGATGGTCGGGGTCATTGTCGACACCGCAGTGTCCGGCAACCCCGAGGACATTGACGCCAACCTCACAAACCTGGTCAACAACACCATTACCAGCGGCCAGTACGACAACGACCTCGGCACCTGTATCGAGGTCGACGTCAACGGCGGTCATGACACCGACACGCCGGAAACGCCAACCACCTCACCAACTCCGCCGACTGCCTGCAACTCCGATTCTGCAGCTGCCAGTCCTGAGGCGGCGGGCACCAGCGGAAGCGGAACCGGCGGCTTTGCTGGCGGCGTCCAAGTGACCCGGGCATCGGTCGGCTCCAAGGTGGCAGGGGTGCTGCTCCAGACGGCCAATCCCCAGCCGTCCAACCCCTCAACGTGCAGCGCCAGCGACTTCCAGCAATGGCTGGTGACGCTGTCGCCTGCCACGATCACGTCGGACACAACCACCGAAGCCTTCGACGGTTCGGGCCAGCTCATCGTTACCGCACCGAACCACTTCCCCGACTTCCGCATGATCATCGATGGCGACACCGGTCGAATCCAAAAGCGAAACGTGCTCAACATTTGGAACGCGGATGGCGGGTCAGAGGTACGGGTGATCTTCGAAGGGTCGCAGATCGTCAACGTCGTCGACCCCAACTACGGAGACTTCAAAGAGTGGCTCATCGAGTTGCCAGCGGTTGAAGTTCGCCAGCTGTTGGACTACTCGTCCACGGTCGAGAACGGTGTCGAATTTGAGATCGCAACGACAAGGTTTGGTGAACGACATCGCCTACGGATGGTCGACAGCCTCGCCATGATCGAGGTTGCCACCTTCGGCGGTGGCTGGGCCTCCCCCAACGATGCAGTCGTGGTGTATCGAGACTCGCAGGGTCAGGCCACGGGCTTCGCTTCGGTCGAAACGGGCACAACAGACAACATCACAGCGGCGCTGCAAACCATCGGCGCAAGCTTCCTTGGCATTCCAACAAACCGAGAGGAGTGGCGGTTGGTCTGGGCGGAAATCCAGGGCTGCGGCCAGGCGGTGTCCAACGCCGTACAGGAGCTCCTGCATCTGATCTTCAACCCGATCGACACAGTGGTCGAACTGCTGACCGCTTTGCCTGCGCTGCTTGCCGCCCTCATCTACAACCCGGGGTTGTTCTTTACCGAGGTGCTGGCCGATCTTCTCCAGGCCGATCAGCTGGCCGAAGTACAAGGCAACCCGATCGAAGAGAGCAAGGTGATCGGTGAGGTCAAGTGCGGGCTTGTGCTTGCCGTACTCGGCGGAGCGGTCCCCCGGCTACTCAAGCCAGGCGCCGTTGACACCCTCAAAGACGGAGCCAACCGCGGCGACTATGACCGCTACAACGACCCGGATGGCAACAGTGACCCTGATGGCAACAATGACCCCGATGGCAACAATGACCCCGATGGCAACAATGACCCCAACAACGCCAGCAGCGACACCAACCCATGCAACAGTTTCCCCACCGGGACGCCGGTGCTGATGGCCGACGGGTCGCATCGTGCAATCGATGCAATTCGTCCGGGTGAGCTTGTGCTGGCGGCCGACGAGGAGACCGGCCAGTGGTCGCCGCGCCAGGTGTTGGACCAGTGGTCCCACCTCGACGACGGACAGATGGCGACCGCCACCCTGGTCGATGGCAGCCAGATGACCGCAACGGACCATCATCAGTTCTGGGTGTCGAGTGACGGTGCCTGGGTCGACCTTGAAGATGTTCAACCAGGGGACTTCCTCTTCACCCCTGACGGCGTCACCGAGGTCGCCTCGGTAACGGTGTCCGCCCCGACCAACACGCTGGTGTGGGAACTCGATGTTGCCATCGATGACACCTTCGCCGTCTCCACCGGCACGGTCGACCTGCTGGTGCACAACGCGGACACGTGCATGCTGCACGGCCTGAGCCGGACCGCCATCACCGACATGGTGCGGGACTACGGCATTGTAGGCTACACGCGAACGAGCCCGGAGGAGATTGACGCCGCCTGGGGCCGCTACAAATCTCGACTTGGAGTCACCGTTCGCCTGATTCCTACGGAGTGGCTTGCGGTTTACGGTCAGCTACGAGCAAACAATGGCCGGGGCAGCGCGTACGAAAGAGCAGAATTGTCCCGCTGGGTCGGCGAAAGTCGAGTTCGCAAAAACCCGTTCGTCAACGACGACGGCGTGGAGTTCATCCCCGACCATTCCGAAGTGATCAATGGCAAACTCCGGTTCGTCGAGGTCAAGGATTTGGCGACCAGCAACCCGCTGCAACCGGCCTCAAACCTCGGTGCCATGGCCAGATTCCTGGAAGAACACATCAACAAGGGCGGAACCGCTGACCTGTGGCTTGCGCTCAGCCCGACCACCCGCATCTCACCGGAGCTGAAGGAGCTACTCGACGGAGCCGACGCCGTCGGGGTCAACGTTGTCTATCTGAACTGACCCACCTTGAGGGATTTGTTCCAACGTTGAAAAAAGTTGGAACCAATCCCGCCCCTCAAGGGTGGTTCCTCTCGACAGTTGAGCGATCGCGCGGCCGCAGACCGCAATTGCGATCGTCGGGACGACCTTCGAGGGCCACAAAATGAGACGAACTTTCCTAGCTTTTCTGGTCGCGACGCTTTTTGCCGTCGTACTGGTTCCTATTCCCGCTGCGGCACAGAGCGCTCCGACCTGTGCCAACGGCGCGGCCAGCGACCCCGATGGTGACGGCTGGGGCTGGGAGAACGGCCAGAGCTGCGTCGTCCCCGACGAAGCAGAACCTGAGCCGACTCCAGAAGCAGACCCGGAGCCCGAGCCCACCACACCAACCGAACCCGACGCCAGCCCCACTAGCGGCTGCGACTACAGCAACGCCTATCAAAACGACGGCTGGGGCTGGAACCCCACCACCGGTACCAGCTGCCCACCGACCGCCGACACCGGCGACACCGGCGAGCCTCAGCCGGAACCCGAACCGGAACCCGAACCGGAGCCCGAGCCTCAGCCGGAACCCGAAACCGCGTCTCAGCCTGAGCCCAACGCCGAAACCACCAGCGACTGCGACTACAGCAACGCCGCCCAAAACGGCGGCTGGGGCTGGAACGCGACCACCGGCACCTCCTGCCCGCCGACCACCGACGACGCCGAGCCGGCTGCCGAAACCTCCGAGCCTGTCGAAACCTCCAACCCTGTCGAGGACCCCGATCTTGCCGCGGTCTCGGTGAACTCCACCGCAGGCGCCACGTCGATCGCCCTGGACTGGAGCGCATGGGTGGCGGACAACCCCACCAACGTTGACGGCTACCGCGTCGTCCGCGACGGCAGCTACCTGAGCACGAGCTACACCTCTACCACGTCCTACACCGACCTCGGCGTGGGAATCATCGGCTTCGGCGCTCGGCTGACCCCGGAGACGACTTACACCTACCAGATCTCCGCCTTCAAACAGGTCGGCGGGAGCGCCTACGAGCGGGTGTACGGCTCGCCGGCAACCGTAGAGGTCACCACCCTCGCCGAGGAGCCACCACCGGATGCGCCCCAAGAGGTAACGCGCCTGACTGCGACCCGAACCGATGAAACCGATGAGTCCATTTCCTTCTCGCTGACCTGGCAGCCGCCGGCCAATCCCGAGACGATTGCCGGGTATTGGATTCGGCGCAACGGGGGCGACGGCGTGATCCTGTCCTCGCCGGACCGCGAGACGATTCGTATCGATGACCCCAACGTCACATCGTTCGTGGACGGTCCGTATCGACCCGGCGACGCGGCGTACGACCAGTTGCTCGCCACTGCACCAACCTACGAAGTGCGGGCCTTCAACGCGGTCTACGACCAGGGGCCCGCCGTGTCGACGACATCGATCGTGCCCTTCCACAACGCACCGAGCACCACCCAGCCAACGGGCGAACAGCACCCCTCGTTCGCCGTTGCCATCGGCGTTCTCTTCCCATCAGCGAGTGGCGAGCGGCGGGCGCTGATGACCGATCTGCTCTGGAAGGCTCACTACCGGCACTTCAATGACATCGATACCCACCCGCACATGGTGATCGAGCTACGTGACCTGCTGCTGGACGAAGGATTCGACGCAGAGGTCGGCCTGTTCACCTATGCCGGTTCGACCCAGGCCTACGTGAACCTGCACAACGCACGGATCGTGCATCGTGTTGCAACGGCCGCGGGCCCGAGGAGTCTGACTGCGATCATCCCCGGCTACCCCGTCCACGGCGGCACGAGTGCGGCGAAGGTCGAAGCACAGCTCGGTTCGATCGGTTGGACCCCCGAAGCTCGGGCCAACCGCTTCTTCGACAATCAGCCGCGGCTTGGCCAGATGCTGGAAGACCTGCCGAACCCGCCCAAGAGCGCAAGCGCGGTGGAGCGTATCGAGATCTTGGCCTTCGAGCAGGCGAAGCTGCTACTCGACGTCGAGCCGTCCAGTCGACGTGATCTGTGGAGCGTGCTGGATCAGGTCAACAACGGCATCCACCCACAAACTCAGGTGCATGCCGGCAGGGACGAGTGGGAGTGGGCACCCGCACCGACGGCCTTCTCCAATCTCTGGAACCGGTCC
Organism: uncultured Acidimicrobiaceae bacterium; assembly: GCA_964609665.1. GTDB lineage: Bacteria > Actinomycetota > Acidimicrobiia > Acidimicrobiales > SZUA-35 > JAHELU01. Next base: position 3,740 of record CAZSTV010000056.1, on the reverse strand, counting down.
TCCAAGGCGCAACGTCTGGAGTACTACGGCATCGACCCGACCGGGTGGGAACTGGCCGAACCCTACATCGAGTTGTCGCTCCAGATGGACGAGATCCAAGACGATCTCGAGGACTGGCTGCGGCCGCTCGTCACCCTCATCTTCGGCACGGTGCTCGGCATCGTCACCGGCGGTCTCGCGTCGGGGGCCTATGCCGCGTACTTTGGTGTCTCGGCCACCAGCTTCGGGGCGGTCGCCTTCGGCGGGGCTGTCGGCGCCTACACCAGCACCTTCTTTATCACGGGGAGTACGAGCCAAGCCGAGAAGGCGGCATGGGGTTCACTGCTAACCAGCGGTCTGTCCTATTACACCCGGATACCGGCGGCAGATCGAACAACAACCCAGGTGTTCGCGATCGCCATACTCGAGGGCGGCATCGCCAGTCTCGAGGGCGGCAGCTTCCGGGACGCCCTGCTCGCCTCGCTGGCACGTCACTACATTCCGGGATTGGCGGACTTCGTCGAACGCCTTGATGAGACCTCGCCCTTCCTGGCCGACCTCGGTGACGTCCTGGTCCGGTCCTACATAGAGAACGAGGGCGACTGGGACGCGATCAGTGATGACCTGGAAGGCTTCGTCCGTGACGAGATTGGCGACGAGGTAACCAACTTTGTCGCCGGAAGGCTCCCGGCCTCCTGGGGGACGGTTGGCGATTCGGTCGCCAATCTCGCTGGCATCGCTGTCGCCTCTGGCGGTGACGAGGGCACCATCCGCCAGGCGGTCGCCCAGGAACTCGGCGCGCTGGCGAACCAGGGCGTCGGTCATCTACTCGGCGACGAGGACTCCTGGGTTGCGGACCTCACCGGCGAACTGACCACCACCTACCTCCTGGCGCTGGACCTGCCCGCCGAACAGCGAGCCGCCTTCATCGATCAGCGTCTCACCGAGTACCTGTTCAACCTGGCGGCCGACACCATCTCGTCGGCGGCCCGGAATGCAATGATCGACGCCAACGGGGGCGAATCGAACGCGCTGATCGAATCGGCGACCGGGCTCCTAGACGTTGCCATCACCAACCTGTGGCGTGACGGTGACGAGTTGGAACAGATACTCCTCAACTACCTCAGCAACGAGATCCAGGCCCTCCTGGTCTCGGCCTTCCCCGAGTGTGCCCCCGACTGGCTGACCAGTCTGGGTGACCAGATGGTGGGGGTCATTGTCGACACCGCAGTGTCCGGCAACCCCGACGACATTGACGCCAACCTCACAAACCTGGTCAACAACACCATTACCAATGGCCAATACGGTGACGACCTCGGCACCTGCCATGAGGTCAACGGCGGTGACGGCGGCGAGCCGGCCACCACCGGCGGCTGCACGGTCGCCGGGTCGGGCTCGGTGGGTTCCACCGGCGGGTCGCCAGGTTCGCTGGCCGTTGCGACGGTGGCTCGTCCCACCGTTGGAGCCCGCGTCGCCGTGGCTCTGGCCGCAGTCGACGGCACCTGTGATCCCGGCGACTTCCACCAGTGGCTAGTCGACCTCGACGAGTCGGTCCTTATGAACAGGATCGACATTGCGCCGTTCAGCGGTGGCCAGCGGGTCATCACCGCACGGAGCGGGTTCGAGGACTACCGGCTGATCGTTCAAGGCGACACCGGCCGGATCCAGTGGCGCAACCGCCTCATCGGAAGTCCCGACATCCCCGAAACCCAGTGGCAGGCCCAAGACGCCGCGCTTGGTGTCCGCATCATTTCCAACGGCGACCGCATCATCAACATCGTCGACCCGACCATCGCCAACTTCAAGCAATGGCTGACGGACCTCCCCACCAACGAGGTGTCGCAGCTGCTGACCTACTCGTCGACCTACCAGAACGGGATCGAGTTCGAGGTTGCCACTCCGAGATTCTCCAACGGCTATCGCCTGCAAATCGCTGACGGCGCTGCGCTGATCGAGGTCTCGGCGTCGCTCGGTGGATGGGCGGCAACCAACGATGCCATCCTGGTCGAGCGCGACGGGTCGGGGGCGATCACGGGCTTCGATATCCCGACCGACAGCGACGCCGGCCAGGTCAGCGCAGTCCTTCAAGGACTGATCGCCAGCGTGTTGAACGTCCCGACCAGCTCCAGCGAATGGGCGCTGCTCTGGCAGGAGGTGCGCGGTTGTGCCAGCGCCCTCTCCGGCGCCTTCAACGATCTGGTCTACGTCATCTTCAACCCGTTCGACACCGCGGCGGCGCTGATCAAAGCGCTTCCCACGCTGTTCGCCGCCATTGCCTACAACCCCATTCTGTTCCTGGAGGAGCAACTCAAAGCCGTCGTCAAAGCAGAGGCGTATAACGCGGCCACCACCGAGGCTCAGAAGCGGCAACTGATCGGCGAGATCAAGTGCGAACTCGCACTAGCAATAGTCGGCGGCCGGGCCGTCAAGGTCCTGGCCGACAACGCCGTAAACACGCTCGCCAACCGAGCCAATGGCGGCGACTACGACGGCTATGACTCCAACAACGATGCCGACTCCGACAACGGAGGTGCCACCGGGATCGGTTCGATTCTCACCAATGGCCTCTTGTCAACCGACATTGAGGCCATGATCGATCGCCACGGCATACGCGGCTACACCCGAACTGCGCCAGAGGAGATCGACGGGGCCTGGGGTCGATACACCGACCGCGTCGGCGCTGGGAACGGTCTCGATCAGGCGGAATGGCTGGAGGCATACGGCCGAATCCGTTCCAACAACGGTCGGGGCAACGCCTTCGAACTGCAAGCGCTGACGCGCTATGTCGGCGAGACCCGGGTGCGCAAGAACCTCTTCGTCAACGACAGCGGTGTGCAGTTCATCCCGGATCACTCCGAGGTCACCGGCGGCGTCCTGCGGTTCGTCGAGGTGAAAGACGTGAGCGGCAACCCCCTCGGCCCGAGCTCCAATCTCGGGGCCATGGCCGAGTTCCTCGAAGACCACGCCTTGGCCGGCGGGACTGCCGAGCTGTACATGGCGTTAAGCGACCGTACCCAGCTGTCACCAAGGTTGCGAGACATGCTGGACTCCGCCGAAGCCGAAGGCGTCATCATTGAGTACTTCGATTGACCCTCGAACAGAAGTGATACCGGTCAAAGTTGGCCCGTACAAATATGCTAAGGTCCCGAATAAGGCGAGGTAATAGGACAAATACGAATACGAAATAGGTGGGTTCTTATATCGTACGGCGGGCCGACGTTGCGTGGGCTAATGGTAGTTTTTTTTGGTGAGAACAGTTACGGCGGGTTTCGCTCTCAGCAACGGTTTTGCCGCTGAGTCGACCGCTACAGGCGTAACATGACGAGAAAGAAGAGTTTGTTCTTGTTCGCGGCCGTTGCGGCGGTCGCCGTGGTCTGCACTGTCGCATGGCTTGCCGTTGTTCGAGAGAGTTCCGAGGTGGTCAAGTGGTGCGATGCCGGTTGTGAAATGCCGCGCCTCGCTGCCGGCTTTCCGCTGGGCTACGTCTACGACGTGCCGGGAATATCGATTGAGCATCAGATCGGGGTGGAGGACGAAGTTCGACTTGGGCCCATGGCGCTCAACCTTCTGGCGTACCTGTTGTTAGCAGCACTGCTTCTTGTCGTGCCAACAGCAGCGCTCGGGGTTCTCAGGAAAGCCTGAGCGCAACCGACCGGATTGCCCGGCCGGGCGGTGGGAACGGACCTGTACCGCAACGCCAAGGTGGCTACGCTCACCACGTGGACCCCGCACTTAGCGCTCTCAAACAGAATCCGTTCAAA
>CAZSTV010000055.1:14729-27086 GCA_964609665.1 uncultured Acidimicrobiaceae bacterium | reverse complement strand
CCACGCACCTTCTTCGATGGCGCGGCGGGCCGTAACGTCAGCGGCCTGCCCCTTGCCGATGCCACCAACGTCCAGGGTCAATCCCAGCGGCAACGTCACGGTGGCCGCGGCCCGGTCGATGATGATGTCCCCGCAGCTTGCGTCCACCCGGACTGGATCTGGGTCTGCGGCACGGTCGCGCATCGGCTGCGAGTCCATCTGCTCGAATGGTCGGTCGTAGCCGATGGCCACCATGTGGCGCTCCATGGTCGGGTCAAACCGGCCCTCGGTCAGCCTCCACGCTGTGACGGCGTTGGTGAGCAGCTCAATGGTCTCGGCCGAGACCCGTACCGGCTTGCCCTGTTGTCGGTTCAGGGCCGAGATCTCGCTGTCGGGTAGGAACCTGCTCCATCGCCGCTCAAGGTCGTGAACAAGCTCCTCGGCCTGGTCAGCCCGGGCCTCGGCCTCGGGACCGGCCACCATGATGTGGCAGTCGGTCCCCATGGCCCGAAACCGGCGATCGCTCGCCGGCCACCGCAACTCAACTGCCACTGGACTCGGTGACCGGAGCTGCGACAGGGGCCGGTGCCGGAGCGACGGGCGCTGGTGGCGCGGCGGCACCTGTGGACCCCAGCGGTGCGGTCGAAACGTCCGGCACCGTCGGCATGCCGGTGACCGCACCAAGCGTCGCGACGTCGCCGGTTGCGCCGGGGAGCACCACCACAATTTGGGTGGGTGGCGCCTCGGCCTGGGGGACGACCACCACCTGGCGAGTCTCGCTTGCCGCGTTGTTGCCGGTCTCAGAACCCGTGTCAGCAGCGGTGTTGGCTGCGGCCGACATGGCCCCGACGAGGGCCAGGCTGGCGCCGACGGCCCCGCCGGCCGCAATCCACCGGCCTGCCTTACCGGCAGTGGTCGGCTTCTTGCGGGCCGGGCGTGTGGGCTCAGCCATGCTCGACCGCCGCATGTTCGCCGTACTCGCCTTCGGTGTACTCGCCTTCGCCGTGCTCTTCGGACTCCTCGTACTCTTCGTCTTCTTCGCCGTCTTCGTAGTCCTCGCCTTCGTCCTCTTCGTGCTCGCCGTCCTCATGCTCTTCGCCCTCTTCGTACTCTTCGCCGTCCTCGTACTCTTCACCCTCATAGGCGGGGTCGGCTTCGCCAGTGTTCACGGGGTCCGGCAGCGGGGTAGCCAGGCTGCCATCGGGGTTGACCATGATGATCTCGGGCGTGTTTGATGCCGGGGTCACGTTGTCGGGGGCCGGGACGGGGTTGCCGTTCTGGTCGACGTACTCAACGGTTACTGCGGACTGGTCCGGCTCGGTGGTCTGTGGGGCGGCCTGGGCCACCGTCAGGAACAACGCCGAAACGCCTCCGGTGACTGTGAGCGCCACCGCTGCGGCTGCGCCAAATGCTGCTCGTGAATCCATACTGATGGTTCCTTTCCCAAATCAGGGGGGGGATTAACTACCGAGGTTTCGGAAGTTGTCTGCACTGTGAGCGAGCCGACCTGAAGGGTCGCTGAAGACCCGTAGAACTTCCTGCAAATCGAGCAACACCAGACCGCAGCGCCAGGAGGCACCACGATGACCACAGCCGACAGGACCACCGCCGAGCAGACTCCTGACCCGTTCCTCGCGGCCGCCATCGCCGAAGCGCAGGCCGGGTGGGATGAAGGTGGCATTCCCATCGGCAGTGTGCTGGTGCACGACGGCCAGATCATTGGTCGGGGCCACAACCGTCGGGTCCAGAACGGGAGCCCCACCCTCCACGGTGAGATGGACGCGCTGGAGAACGCCGGCCGTTTGCCCGCCGCGACCTACCGGGAGTGCGTCATCTACACCACGTTGTCGCCGTGTTCGATGTGCTCTGGTGCCATCCTGTTGTACGGCATTCCGACGGTGATCGTTGGCGAGAACACAACGTTCCTCGGCGAGGAGGAGCTGCTTCGCTCACGTGGGATTGCAGTGCAGGTGATGGACGATCCCACCTGTAGGCAACTCATGGAACGCATGATTTCCGAGCGACCGGCACTCTGGTTCGAAGACATCGGCGAATAGCACAGCCAGCCGCCACATCGGCCCGTCAGACCGGCCCGCCGCATTCGCCCGCCGGGCACCCGCCCGGAGCTTCAGCGAGTGTTGAGCTCGTCCAGGACCACCTGGGCCTCGCCTAGATCAGTCTTGGCGACCAGCACCCGCACCCGCTCCATGCCGCTGACGGCGTCGTACGTCTCGACCTGCTCGCAAGCAATGTCGGAGCGGTGCAGCATCTCCTGCAGGACCGGCACTTGGTATGCCTGGACCGTCGTCAACTCCGTCAAGGCCGCAGGGTCATCGTCGACGGAACCTCCAAGGAGGGAGCGAATACGGTCCAGGAGTGACATGACCTCACGCTAGCCAGTCTTCAGCGGGTCTTCAGCTACTAGGTTTCATAGTGGACAGCCTTATGGGTATTTCGTTGCGTGACACATCACAGTTTTTACTTGGGTCGTGGTCGGATTGGCATGTCCGTCGGCCCTCGCTGCCACGGATACGGGTTGGCCTGCATACGCTCGGCCCGCTCGCCGTCATCGCCTCCAGCGTGGCGTCCTGGTTCGCCTTTGCCGGCGCCACCGGGGAGGAGGGCAATGTTGCGTTCGGCCTGTGGGTCGGCGCGGTGTCCATCCTGTTGATGAGCTGGAGCTTCATCCTGGCCTTCCGCCCCCGGGTGCTCGAGCGGTTCTTCGGCGGCCTCGACTCCATGTATCGGGTCCATCGATGGGCCGGTTCGCTCGCTGTCGTCTTCATGTTTCTGCACACCAGTGTCGAACCCGAGATTGAGGGCGGCATTCGTGGGGCGTCGCGGTCACTCGCAGACTCGGCCGAAGATCTGGCCGGGGTGGGGGAGATCCTGCTGTATCTGTTTGTTGGGCTCAGCCTGGTCCGCATCTTCCCGTACCGGTTCTGGCGCTGGACCCACAAGCTGCTCGGCATCCCGTTCATCTTCGCCAGCTGGCACTTCTACACCGCAGAGAAGCCCTACGCCAACGGGTCGCTGTGGGGCTGGTGGTTTGGCGCTTTCATGGTGCTCGGCATTGTGTTCTACCTGCTCAGGGTGGTCGGGCGTGACGTGGTTACCCCGGGTTCTGCGTACTCGGTGGTGGCGGCGGAGCACACCGGTTCCACCACAAGGCTTGAGATGGCGCCGAAGGGTAAACCGCTCGGGCAGCAGCTCGGTCAGTTCGCCTTCGTGAAGCTCGATGCACCCGGCATGTCAGAGCCGCATCCGTTCACCATCGCCTCGTCGCCGGAGCGGGACAACCTGGTCTTCTACATCCGCCACCTCGGCGACTGGTCACAGAAGCTGCCATCGGTTGACCTTGTCGGCTGCGATGTGACGGTCGAGGGCCCCTATGGCCGCTTCGAGCCGCTCGCCGAAGGTGGTCACCCGTCGGTGTGGATCGCCGGCGGCGTCGGCATCACACCGTTCCTTGCGGCGCTGGACGCCCCAGATACTGCCGCTCCCAACGGTCCGGTACCGGTGCTGCTCTACGCGGTGCGCAGCGTTCAGGACAACCCCATCGTGGACTTTCTGTTGGAGGCACAGCGAGCCGGCCGGGTTGATCTGCACCTGTTCACCAGCGAGACCGGTCGGCTCACGCCCGCCGCGCTGGATGAGCGTTTCCCGAATGGACTCAACGGCCACCACGTTGCCCTCTGTGGGCCCGCAGGTCTTGTGTCGACGATGGCCAGCGCAGCATCTGCTCGTGGAGCAACGTCGGTGGAGACAGAGGACTTCGACATCCGCCAGGGGTTCGGGCCGGAGCGCTCCGCCGAGATCGACCAGTTGGTCAAGCGGGGGACCGGCGAGTACAAGGGCCTGCTATCGGAGTTGAAGTAGGGCCTGCTCGACTCGTCCGATGTAGTGGCCCCCAGACCGGATGGCGTGGCTGATGAGCGGGGCGAGCTGGTAGAGCGGGATGCGGCGCTGCCACCCGTCCGCCAGGGGGAATAGCTCGTCGTAGGAGGCGAAGCAGGCGTCCGAGAAGCCGCTGAACAGGCGCATCATCGCCAGGTCGCTTTCTCGGTCGCCGCCCAACGCTTTCGGGTTGACCAGCCAGCTCTGTCCATCGGCGTCGATCATTCGGTTGCCGGACCACAGGTCACCGTGGAGTCGGGCCGGTGGCTCTTTCGGGCCGACCAGCAGGTCCATCCGGGATGCGAGGCGGTCAATGCCGACGATGGCCTTGCGGGGCAGTGACTCGGTGTCGCTGGCCAGTTTGGCCAGCGGTTGCAGGCGGTTGCGAGCGTAGAACTCGGCCCAGGTCGTGCAGTGATCGTTCGGGAGCTGCAGCAGCGTGGTCGGCCGGCCGTCTTCGCGCCCAAAGCTTGGGGCCCCTGCGGTGTGCAGCCGGGCGATGGCTCGCCCGAGCGCTTCGTCGCCGTCGGTTGCGCCTCGGCCCTCGTCTATCCACTCCAAGATGAGGAAGCCAGGTTCGGCCTTGTTGACCGCAAGGACCTTCGGGACGGGGACGGCGTTTGCCTCGCCCAGCCAGTCAAGGCTTGCGGCCTCGGTCACAAACTTCGACGCCAGCCCACCGCGGTCGGTCTTGGCGAAGACGTGACGACCGTCGGCAAGCTCCACCCGGAAAACGTCGTGAGTGTTGTCGCCTTTGATATGACGGCACGCGATCACGTCCGTGTTTAATGCGGTGCCCACCGCCTCTCCCAACACGGAGGTGACTCTAGCAACAATCAAGCAGGTGTGGTCAAGTCACCACCCTGTGTGGTTGACGGTCACTGGGCGGGCCACTGACAGCCACGACGCCACCACAGTAACACGAACCGACAAACGGTAGGCGCTTATTCATCATTGTTGTCGCTCCAGGTCGCCTCATATTTCTCAATTAGAACCTTCATCGACGTCCATTAGTTCGATACGATAACGGCCGGTTCGGGCAGAATCGAAAGTTGGAGTCTTGCTAGGAGACCTGCTTCACCGATCCATGTCGGCTGCCAGAAACGCGCAGCAGCCACAATGACGCCGGTCATTGCATTCGCAGTTGCAGCGGTCGTTAGTGGCCTAGCGTGCCCCGGCCTCATCCGATGGCTGCAGTCCCGGTCCATTGTCGACGAGGCGTCTGAACGCTCCTCACATGTGGGCCAAATCCCCCGGGGCGGTGGAATTGCACTGGCAGCGGGCATTCTCGCCTCCCTACTACTGACCAGGGGGCAGTGGCTGTCTGCGCCGGGAGTGCCGATCGTGGTACTCGTCGCGCTGGCGTTCGGACTGCTAGGCCTCACCGACGACGTCCGCAGCCTCACTCCGACGTCTCGCCTGGCAGCACAGGTAGGACTGGGTGTCATATCCGGCCTGGCCCTACTTGGCTCATTCGACGAAATGAACCTGGTCTGGATGTTCGTCGTGGCTGTTTGGCTTGTCGGGTTCGTCAACGCGTTCAACTTCATGGACGGCATCAACGGCATATCGTCAGCGACAACCATCATTATCGGATCGTCGCTCGCCATCGCGTCCTACCGGTGGAACGCCGGGATTGAGCTGCCCGCCCTCGCCACGGTTGGCGCGGCGTTGGGGTTCGCTCCGTTCAACCTGACAAACCGTGTCTTCCTTGGCGATATTGGCAGCTACATGTTGGGAGCCGCGCTCTCGATGCTGGCAGTCGTCGGGGTGACCAACGGGATTCCCGTCATCGCCGCGGCCGCGCCGTTCGCGCTCTACCTGGCCGACGTCGCGTACACGCTCACCTGCCGGGCGGCCCGGGGTGAGAGGCTCATGGAAGCCCACCGCCAGCATGTGTACCAACGCCTCGCCAACGACAATCACTGGGGACACCGCAAGACCACCCTGGTCGTGTCCGTCGTGACGTTCTCGCTCGTCGCGCTCGGGCATGCCGGCGCAAACACCAGGTTGGGACAAGCCGCGCTCGCCGCTTCTGTGTCTGCGCTGATGGTTGCGCTCTACCTTGCGCTGCCGGCAATTGAACAGCGGCGGTTCCGGGCGTGAAGATTCTCCTGCTCTCGCACTACTTCCCGCCCGAGATTGGGGCCCCGCAGGCCCGGCTGTCGGAGATGGCCAAAGTCTGGGCAGAGGATGGCCATGAGGTCGAGGTGTTGACCGGCCTTCCGAACCACCCGACCGGGGTCATTCCGCCGTCGTATCGCGGGCGGCGCTTCGTTGCCGAAGAGGTCGATGGATACAAGGTGCTGCGCACCTGGCTCTACGCAACACCAAACGAAGGCATCGCCAAGAAGACCCTGAGCCACCTCTCGTTCATGATGAGCAGCCTGCTCATCGGCGGTTGGCGCGTCAGGCGGCCAGACACCATCGTCGTGTCGTCACCCACCTTCTTCTCAATCTTCTCGGCGTGGCTATTGGCCCGGGTCTTCCGACGTCCGTTTGTCCTGGAGGTTCGTGACCTGTGGCCAGGGATCTTTGTTGAGCTGGGCATTCTGCGGAACCGAACGCTGATCGGACTGCTGGAACGGCTCGAGCTGATGGCGTACGCCGCTGCGGACCTGGTGGTCGTCGTCACCGACGGCTTCAAGGACGATCTGGTGTCTCGCGGGGTACCTGCCAACAAAGTTGAGGTCATAACCAACGGGGTCGACCTGGACCAGTTCCAGCCAGGAGAACCGGACGGGGGCCTGCGGCAAGAGCTGGGTGCAGACCCGGCGCAATCGTTAGTGGTGTACATCGGGGCTCACGGCATTAGCCAGGGACTCGGGTCGGTGCTGGAAGCGGCCCACCTCGTCGGCCCAAGCGCCCACTTCGCCTTCGTGGGCGAGGGTGCAAACAAACGCCAGTTGGTGGCCGACGGCGCGGAGCTGCCAAATGTCTCTTTCCACGCCGGGGTCCCGCGCAACGAAGTATTGGCGATCCTGCACACCGCCGATGTGCTGCTCGTTCCTCTCAGGAACGTCCCGGGATTCAAATCGTTCATCCCATCCAAGATGTTTGAGTTCATGGCGTCGGGTACGCCCGTGGTCGGAGCGGTCGAGGGCGAACCGGCTCGAATTCTGAGTGCAGCCGGTGCAGTCGTGGTCCCACCCGAGGCACCACAAGAGCTGGCCGCCGCGCTCACCCGCCTCCTGGAAGACCCCGAACAGATGCGCAAGCAGTCACAGATGGGCCGCGAGTTCGTAGAGGCCAACTTCGATCGGAAGGCGCTTGCCCGCCGGTACGAAGACTGCCTGAAAGCCGTGGCGGAGTCGTCATCGTGAGACTGTTGGTCATCGGCGGCAGCGGGTTTACCGGCCAGCGGGTCTTGTCTGGCGCGCCCAGCAGCTGGGCCGTTGGTGCGCTAGCCAGGAGTGCTGCCGCTGAGGAAGTGGTCGCCCAGCTCGGCGCAACACCGTTGCGTGGCGACCTTGACCATCAGGACTCCCTACTTCGGGCTGCCAAACAGTGGGAGCCCGATGCGGTCATCTGCACGGCATCGCTCGGCTTCGGTCACGCTGAGCCAATTCTTGAGGCGCTTTCTGCGGCTGGCTGTCCTCGCACCGTCTTCACCAGCACCACCGGGATCTTCACCAAGCTGAACCCGGAGTCAAAGGCCATTCGTATCGCTGCCGAGCGGTCCATCGAAGACTCGGTCCTGCCGTGGACCATTCTTCGCCCAACGATGATCTATGGCGCCCCCGGCGACCGCAACATGGAGCGACTGCTCGCCAGCCTCCGGCGCGTTCCCTTTGTCCCCGCCCCTGATGCCGGTCGCACCTTGCAACAACCTGTATACGTTGACGATCTTGCGGGGGCGCTGCTCGCTGCGGTCGTCGCCCAATCGGCGGTAGGCCAGGCCATAAACGTCGCCGGACCAACACCGCTGACGTTTGCCGACGTGGTGAAACACGCGGGGCGCGCAGTCGGCCGTTCGGCCCGTGTCCTCCCATTGCCAACCGGGCTGTTGCGGTCAGCGGCCAGCGTCCAGGAAGCGCTCTTCACCAATCCGAGAATCAAACGCGAGCAGATCGACCGCCTACTCGAAGACAAGGTCTTCGACAACGCTGCGGCCGAGGCGCTGCTCGGGTTCCACCCTCGCAGCTTTGAAGAAGGCATCAACCAGGAAGCGCAACTACTTCGGCGGAGCAGCCATGAACCGTGAAACCCTCGGTCTGTATCTCCGCACGGTGCGCCACCTTCCACCGCATCAGTTGGCACATCGGGTCCGGCTACGGGCCCAGCGGGCGTTCTACCGTGCTCGGCCGGAAGGCCTTGAGGAGCGGTGGGCTGCCGCTGGCTCCGCGGACGGCACCGGTTCTTGGCCGCCGACCTTTGTTCCGCTTGATCTTCAGGTGGCACACCCTCCACCAGCGGCCACCGCTCACGGTCGCGGCCTCATCAGCGCGGTAGGGGAGCAGCACGATGTCTTTGCCGAATCTTGGGCGGCCCCAGAACGGTCGCAGCTCTTTCGCTACCAGATGCACTACTTCGAGTGGGCCTGGCCCCTCGCTGTTTCAGGAACCACCGAGGATCGCCACGACTTTGAGCAGCTGTGGCGGTCCTGGCAAACCGCCACAGTTCCTGGACACTGGGACGAGTGGTCGCCATACGTTGTTGCGCTCCGGTCATGGGTGCTGTGCGGCGTGTTCGAATCCCTGGTTCGAGGCAGCGCCATAGAGGACGATGTGCTGCGCAATCTGCGGGCGAGCCTCACGTACCTCTGTCGCAATCTTGAGCTGGACGTTGGCGGCAACCACCTGATGAAGGACTTGAAGGCAGCCATCGGGCTGTGCATCCTCTTCGCCGATTCTGATCGCCTTGAGTCGCTGCTTGACCGACTGGAAGGCCAGGTCGTCGTGCAAGTCCTTCCAGACGGCGGCCACTTCGAGCTCTCGCCCAGCTATCACGCTCAAGTACTCATCGACCTCCATGACCTGAGCGACCTATTGACTGCGGTCCACGGTCAAGCGCCAGCGTGGCTCACAGAACCCGTACAAAGAATGGGGGAGTGGTTGAACACCATGTCGTACCCCGACGGGACGTTGCCTCTTATCGGTGACTGTTCACCGCCACCGGCCGGACTCTTGGGCGCCCTTCGTCGACGACACCCGTCGTTCGAACCTCTGCCCGTAGCCCACCTGACCAGCACCGGCCACGTGGTCTTCAGGCCACAACCAGAGGCGATGGTGGTCGCAGACTTCGGCCACACCTGCCCTCCAAGCCTCCCCGCTCACGGCCAGGCCGATTGGGGGACGTTCGAGGTGTGGGTTTCCGGCGACCGCGTCGTCGTTGACCCAGGGGTGTCGTCGTACGTCGGGCCTCGACGGCAGCTGGAGCGATCAAGCGCTGCCCACAACACCGCCGTCGTGGATGGGAAGAACGACAGCGAGGTCTGGGGTTCCTTTCGGGTGGCGGCACTCTCGAGGGTCAGCCCTCCCGAAATCTCAATCTCTTCCGATGGTGCTACTGCGACGGCACGGATGGAACCGTTCCATGGCCTAGCGGCCAAACCTGGGGGCCAACGCGGGACAATCGAGCGCAGCATCACGGTCACAGCGTCACACATTCAGATCGAGGACTGCGTCAATGGCGAGGCACGCTCGGGGCTCACCGTCTCGGAGCGACATCATCTGGACGCAGTTTTCTGCTCAGACTCGGTAGAGGTCAGTGAGACAACGGTCGCCAACGGATTTGGAGACCTTAGGAACGCGTTCCGGGCGGAGACCGCCTTCACAGGTGACAAACCGTGCGTATGGACAATCGACCTGACAAAGCTCGTAGCGGAAGACTCCACCCTCCACCATGCTTCGACATCTACGCCCCATAGATAGTGATCCTTGTACATTAATCGCGACCTAGAAGATGTTCGTTTTTCTTACAAAGAAGTAATTCGACATACCTTGTATAGGTGAACGTAGTGACCTATGGTCTGTCACTCGTGCGTGGGTGTTCTTCGGCCGTAGAAGTCCTGCTTCAACCGGTCGAAAACTGAATCAAGCTGGGATATCGGAGATGGAGCAACCCGTCTTCGACGCGCCCAGCCTCTGGGAGGGCCCACCAACGTGACTTCTGTTCTAGAACCGCCAGGCGAGCGGGGCGACCAAGGGCGGCCGAATCCAAGCAACGCCGACAACAACTCCAATTCCGGTCAGAACCCGTCAGACCCTCCGCCCAACAAGTCACCAGGGCGTCGCTCACCAGACGTGACGGCCAACCGAACGGGGCCATTCTCGGCACTTCTCGGGTGGGTGTATGCCAACCCACGGATCTTTCCCTTGGCGTCCGATTGCGGGGCGTGGATCGTTGGTCTCACCGCCGGAACAGTACTAAAACTCACCTTCAACTGGTCCGGTGCGGCAGTTGAACTGATCGCCTTCAGCCTTGTAGCCATCGCCCTTCAGGCGTTGCTCGGCCTTCGACTTGGCATCTACCGCTACCGGTGGCGAATCAGCTCGTTCGAGGAAGTCACCGCGCTTGGCCTGGTGTGGATCGTCACCACCGTCGCTCTCACCGTGAGCAACTTTGCGCTGCGGTTCAGCGTCTCCAAGCTGCCAAGCTCGGCGATTATCGGCGGTTCCATTGCCGCCGTAGCGACGATGGGCTTCACCAGGACGGTATGGCGGCGCTACTGGGAGTCCCAGCGTCGGCCCAATGCCGGCACGTGCAAACGCACGGTGGTCTTCGGCGCCGGCGAAGGCGCAGCCCAGATCGTCAAGGCGATGGTTTCCGACCCTGATTCGGAGTATTACCCGGTCGCTCTCCTTGACGACAACACCCAATTGAGCAATCGGGAGATCGGCGGCATTTCGGTCGAAGGAACCCGCAATGATCTGGCAGAAGTGGCATATCGCCACAGCGCAGAGGTTCTGCTGGTTGCCATTCCAAGCGCACGGTCAAAGCTGATCCAGGAGATCTCGACGTTGGCCCGCCGGGTCGATCTCGAACTTCGTGTGCTGCCTGCGACGTCGGAACTGGTGACCAAAATGGCATCTACGGACGTTCGTACCCCGACCGTGGACGATCTACTCGGCCGAGATCCGGTGGAGATCGACCTTGCATCTGTCGCCGACTACATAAGGAGCCGGCGCGTTCTCATCACCGGGGCCGGTGGCTCGATCGGTTCGGAACTGTCCCGCCAGGTCAGCCAATTCGAACCGAGCGAGTTGTGCCTGCTGGACAGGGACGAGTCTGCACTTCATGGCTTGCAGCTGACAATGGAGGGACGCGCCCTTCTCGACAGCGATCAGCTGGTGGTGGCAGACATACGGGACCGTGAGCGTGTCTTCGAGGTGTTCGATGACTACCGGCCCGAAGTCGTGTTCCACACAGCGGCGCTCAAACATTTGACGCTGCTGGAGAACCATCCACTCGAGGGCGTCAAGACCAACGTCTTCGGAACGAAGAACCTGCTGGACGCTGCTGCGAAAAGCGGCGTGGAACGGTTTGTGAACATCAGCACCGACAAAGCCGCCGACCCTGCGTCGGTGTTGGGGGCGACGAAGTTGGCGGCCGAGTACTTAACAGCAAACGCTGGAGAGGCCGGAGATAGCGCGTTTCTCTCGGTTCGGTTCGGCAACGTGCTGGGTTCTCGGGGCTCGGTCTTGCCGACATTCCTCGATCAGATCAACTCGGGCAACCCGGTCACGGTCACTCACCCCGACGCCAGCCGCTACTTCATGACCATTCCCGAGGCGGTGCGCCTGGTCGTTCAGGCCGGCGCCATCGGCAGCTCGGGAGAGGTGCTCATTCTCGACATGGGTGAACCCGTCAAGATTCTGGACCTCGCGACGCAGCTGATCGAACTCCTCAATCCGGATACGCCCATTGAGTTCACCGGCCTTCGACCAGGCGAGAAACTCCACGAGAGTTTGGTGGCAGAAGACGAGATCGGTATCGCGAAGGTCCACCCGCGGATCATCCACACTGCGGCCCACACCGCCGACCCGCTCGACGCCCTCGTGACGCTGGACGCAGAGACATCGCTCCACGCACGCCAGGTCCTTGCCGAGCGCACACCGGTGGTGCACTAGATGAAACGAGAGACGTTGAGCAACGAGACCAATCCCACCGACCATCCAACCGGCGCCCCTAAACCGCAGCGGGTCGCCGTCGTCGGCCAGGGATATGTTGGCCTGCCGCTTTCGATGCGAGCCGTCGACGTTGGGCACCACGTGGTGGGGCTGGATCTAGACAAGCGCAAGATCTCGTCGCTGACCGCCGGCGAAAGCTACATCGACGATGTCAGCGATGCTGACGTTGCGGCCGCGCTGGAAACGAAGCGGTACCTGCCCACCGGAACCGAACGAGACCTCGAAGGTTTCGACGTTGCCATCATCACCGTGCCAACCCCGCTCACCGAGGGCGCACCGGACATCAGCTTCATCGAGTCCGCAGCCCGGACGCTCTCAAAGTACGTCCGGTCGGGAGCCACCGTCATCC
>CAZSTV010000055.1:8369-14719 GCA_964609665.1 uncultured Acidimicrobiaceae bacterium | reverse complement strand
ACCACCTATCCGGGTACCACCAAAGACGTCGTCCTCCCAATACTTGAATCCGGCTCGGGGCTGTGGGCCGGGACCGACTTCTACCTCGGATACTCCCCGGAGCGGATCGACCCCGGCAACCAAACGTGGGACTTCACCCGCACGCCAAAGGTTGTCTCCGGCATCGATGCTGCGTCGCTGGAGCGGGTGCAGGGCTTCTACGACGACCTGGTCGATCAGACCGTGCCGGTGAAGGGAACAGCGGAGGCGGAGCTGACCAAGCTGCTTGAGAACACGTTCCGCCACGTGAACATTGCCCTCGTCAACGAGCTGGCCATCCTCGCACGCTCGATGGACATCGACTTTTGGAACGTGATCGAGGGCGCGAGCACAAAGCCGTTCGGGTTTATGCCGTTCTTTCCCGGGCCCGGTGTGGGCGGGCATTGCCTTCCCGTTGACCCTTCGTATCTGTCGTGGCAGTTCGAGCGACAGCTCGGCTCGGTCTCACGGTTCGTGAAGATCGCCAATGACATCAACAACGGCATGCCTGGCCACGTTGCCCGCCGGGTCCAAGCCGGGCTCAACGATCGGTCGAAGCCGGTGAAGGGGTCGCAGATCCTCATCTTGGGATTGGCCTACAAGAAGAACTCAAACGACGCCCGCGAGACGCCGTCCACCGAGCTCATCCGGCAACTGCTGTCGCTCGGGGCTGACGTTCGGGCCTACGACTCTCATGTCGGCGACTATGACCTTGATGATCTGATCACCCGGGTTGACGAACTGACCGACGATGAGCTGACCAATGCCGATGCCGTTGTCCTTGTGACCGAGCACGACGATGTCGACTACGAGCGGGTCACAGCACTTGCTGGCTACATCTTCGACACCCGGCATCATCTGCCGGAGCTACCTGACGTCTCGTCGGTGGAGCACCTATGAGCGAGCCCATGTCATCAACGGCATCGACGAAGGTCGCCTGTGTTGCCGGTGCCCGCCCGAACTTTATGAAGATCAAGCCTGTGCTCGATGCGCTGGAGGCTCGGGGGCACGAGGCGCACCTCATCCACACCGGGCAGCACTACGACGCGGCCATGAGCGACGTGTTCTTCGACGACCTCGGTTTGCGCAAGCCAGACCTTCACCTAAACGTCGGGTCTGGCAGCCATGCCGAGCAGACGTCAAAGGTGATGGTTGCATTCGAGGAGTACGTCAATCGGGAGCAGCCCGACTGGACCGTCGTGGTGGGTGACGTCAACTCGACGTTGGCCTGTGCCCTGGTCGGAGCGAAGGCTGATTGCCAGGTTGCTCACGTGGAAGCGGGGCTCCGCAGCCGGGACTGGTCCATGCCTGAAGAGGTAAACCGGGTGGTGACGGACCGGGTCTCTGATCTGCTGCTCGCACCATCGCCGGATGGCGTTGAGAACCTGTTGGCTGAGGGCGTGCATCCGTCGTCGATCGAGCTGGTGGGCAACGTGATGATCGACACGCTCCTCGCCAATGTTGACCGGGCGATCCAACGCCCGATTCTCGACACGCTTGGCGTTCGAAAACAGCAGTACTGTCTATTAACGCTTCATCGCCCCTCGAACGTTGATGACCCTGCGGTCTTGGCGGGGCTGCTGCAGGCGGCAAACGTGGTGGCGGAGCGGCTCACCGTTGTCTTCCCGGCTCACCCCCGGACTCGCCAGAAGCTGGCCGGTCACGAGGTCCACCGAAACATCGTGTTGGCAGAGCCTGCGGGCTACCTGGACTTCATTGCGATGCAGGCCGGGGCCAAGTTTGTGATGAGCGATTCTGGCGGGGTGCAGGAGGAGACCACGGCGCTCGGCGTTCCGTGCCTCACGCTTCGCACCACGACCGAGCGGCCGATCACCATCACTCAGGGCACGAATCAGCTTGTTGGCGTGGAACCTGTCGACATACTCGTCGCGGTCGACGGTGTCTTCAACAGCCGGGCCGCGGCACGCTCGCCGAAGCTCTGGGACGGGGCCGCCGGTGCTCGGGTGGCCGAGGCAATCGAGAGCTTCGAGGGGGCCGACGACACAATCGACATCACCTCCACGTCGAAGGTTGGGATGGCCCTATGACCATCGACCTTGTGGCGCTGGAGGACGGCGAGGTTCGTCCGGTTCGCCAGCTGATGCAGTCCATTCGCTCTGGCGAACTCAGCCTTAGCGAAGTTCCCATGCCAACGCCGGGGCCAACTCAAGTTCTGGTGGCCACGAGTCGCAGCGTGGTCTCGGCCGGGACCGAGCGGGCCGTCAATCAGTTGGCCAGCGCCAATCTGGCCCAGAAGGCCAAGGCTCGGCCCGACCTTGTTCGCCAGGTCATCAGCAAAGCCAGGGCCGAAGGGATCCGCTCCACCGCCCAATCGGTCCGCAGCAAGTTGGACGACCAGATGCCGCTTGGCTATTCCGGGGTTGGGGTGGCGGTGGACGTTGGCGAGCACGTCGACGGCATCCGGCCGGGGATGCGGGTTGCCACCGGGGGAGCGGGCCACGGTGACTACCAGTTGGTCTCGGGTCTGCTGGCCGTGCCGGTGCCAGACAACGTGTCGGACACAAATGCTGCGTTCGCGACGGTTGCCAGTATCGCCATGCACGGCCTTCGTCTCGCCGAACTTGGGCCGGGCTCTCGGGTCTGTGTGATCGGGCTTGGCCTTGTCGGGCAGATCACCTGTCGGTTGGCACAGGCCGCCGGCTACCTGGTGTCGGGCATCGACGTGAAGGACCATGCCATTGCCGGTGCGTCCGAGTCGGGTGTCCTGGCGCTGAGCGAGCTCGACGGGCAGACCACCCGGATCATTCGAGAGTGGTCAAAGGGCCGCGGCGTCGATGCGGTGCTGATCACCGCGGCGTCAAAGTCATCCGGGCCTGTGGCCAGGGCAGCAGAGATTGCGCGAGACCGGGCCTCGGTGGTGGTGGTTGGCGACGTCGGTCTTGAGTTGGACCGCCGCCCGTTCTACCACCACGAACTCACCTTGAAGGTGGCACGGAGTTACGGTCCCGGGCGCTACGAGCGAGCCTATGAGGACTGGGCGGTCGACTACCCGGCCGGGCAGGTCCGATGGACTGAAGGTCGAAACCTTGAGTCGGTATTGGATCTGTTGTCTGCGGGCAAGGTGGACTTCTCCGATCTGGTCACCCACGAGTTCGAGCTGGCCGACATGGGTGCTGCCTATTCGGTCATCGACAGCCAAGAACCGTTCTTCGGGGTGCAGCTGACCTACCCGCCGCGGTCAGCATCGACGGTCGCTGCGAACAAGACGCTGACCGTCGGAGTTTCGGCGGCTCAGACGAGCCGTCGCCGGGTCGGCATTATCGGTGCTGGCAATTTCGTAAAAGCGACCTTGCTACCGGCGATCAAAGCGTCGCCGCTCGGACCCATCCAGGTGATCTGTTCAGCGGGCGGTACGTCCGCCCGGTTCCTGGCCGACAAGCACGGCATCCCGAAGGTCTCCACCTCCTCTAGCGATGTGATCAACGACCCGGACGTCGACCTTGTGGTCATCGCAACGCCGCACGACACCCACGCCGAGTTGGTGATCGAGGCGTTGAACGCCGGCAAGCATGTGTTCTGCGAGAAGCCTCTGGCGATGAACGAAGAAGAGCTCGACCGCATCGAAGCAGCGTGGTTGGCGTCGGGTCGGGTGCTGCATGTGGGCTTCAACCGCCGTCACTCACCGGCCGCGGCTCGGGCGAAGGCAGTCCTCGGTGATGCCGGCGGTCCGTTGGTCATTACGTACCGGGTGAACGCGGGGGAGCTGCCGGAAGACCACTGGTATAAGGACCGCCGCTTCGGGGGCCGGCTGATCGGCGAAGCATGCCACTACATCGACTTTTGCGGCGCTCTGAACGGAGACACCGAGCCCGAGGCTCACGTCTTCGGCTCCGGTTTAGGCGAGCAGCAGCTGGACGAGGATTTTGTAATCTCGCTCAGGTACCCGAACGGGGGAGTGGCCACCATCAGCTACGCATCCGGAGGCCACCCGGGCATGCCAAAGGAACAGATCGACATCGTCGGCCGAGGACATGCCATCTCCATCAACGACTTCAAGGACATGACCATCGACGGCAAGAAACAAAAAGGCGTAGGCGGGCGCGGACACCCCGAGCAACTTGAGGCCCTCGAACGTGCTATCAGCACCGGCTGCTCGGGCGCAGGAGCCGGTACTACCCAATCAACCCGGTTGTCGCTTCGGGCAGCGGCTTCAGGTGTCACGCGCACCGAAGTACCAGCATGACAAACACCGAGACGCGTGCGTGTCAGGAATTTGTGACCGGGTCGATCGCCGAGTTGCGTGAGCTGCAGCCGGCCAAGGTGGTCGTGGCCTCTGCGGCGGACATTCAAGTGCAACATGGTGATAGGCAGTTCATGCGAGACGATGGAACTGCTATTGCGTCGGAGACCGAACGACTTGCGGCTTGGGCCTCTGCCCTCGAAGCAACGCTGGCGCAGCTACCAACCGAAAAAACCGATCTGCTAGTCGTGCGACCAGTTCCCCGCCTTGGGGGCGCCGGGGCGGCGCCCGACGCAAGCCGGTTGTCTTACGGTCGGACATTTGCTGGGGCCGTTTCCGTCTCCCGGGAGTTTGCCCTGCCTGAGCGAGACGCGATTGCCGCCGCCCAGGATCATGCTTCAAGTCAGGCGGGTGCAACTGCTGTCGACCTTTTCACAAGTATCTGCACCGAAGAGCGTTGTGAGACCTCGCGCTCCGGAGACCCTGTTTATCGGGACCAAATGCATCTACCTGTTGCTGAGTCCGAACGTCTGACTGGCCGATGGTTGTCGATCTTGGAGAAGAGTGAGTCATCATGAGGCCGAATAGTCTATCGTCGCGGATGCGCCATAGCCCACTTCGACGCCAGGAGTCCGACCGCATACTCGCGTGTCGCCAGAAGCAGCAATATACCTGTCTGCCACCGAGCCTGGACACATGACAGAGTGCAAGGTGCAGATCCCAGTGTCCGCAGTAGAACCTAATCGACATAAAGCAGAAGAAGCTAGTGCAACTGTGGTAACGACGGTTGGAAAGGTAATTCGCCGGTGCGCATAACGAAGCTAGGGACGGTATTCGTCCATGTTCCCAAGACTGCGGGACAGAGTATCGAACTTGCGCTTTGCAACGCTATTGAGGTCGATTGGGACAGGCGGCGCGACTTCGAGGGCCTACTGCTCGGGAAGTCGAGTCCACCCGACCGGCCAACCTCTCTCTGCCACTTGACGGCCGAAGAGTACGTGCGATTCGGATACGTCGAGCAAGATGAATGGGAGGCAGCGTTCACCTTCGCCGTGGTGCGCAACCCCTGGCAACGAATCGTATCCGTCTACCACTACCTCGCATATGACTTCCAGTACAGCTTCAACAACTGGGTGCTTAATCGCATGCCGAATCCGGGTTATGATCCCGACGGCCTGATGGTCCGCCCACAAACCGAGTATGTTTGCGATAGCAATGGAGAAGTATTGGTAGACAAATTGCTACGATTCGAAAACCTTAACGCAGAATGGCCTAATGTGGCTCGCAGACTGCATTTGGGGCAAGAACTACCTCGCATAAACTCGAAGAGAAAGTGGTCATGGTCGCCCCACGACATGGTCAGACTTGGACGTCGACGAGGGTATGCAGAGGCATCAAAGTACTACCGAAGTCAGTTCCCGCCGTGGCGTGACCACTATACGGCCCGTTCATATCGCCGGGTGGCTGAACTCTACGCCAGCGATATCGAGACCTTCGGGTATGGCGACTTGGTCTGAGAGCTCAGCCCTGATAGGTGCCTCGATAGACACTCATCAACGTGCGCAATCGAGCTTCGGCTGAGTAGCACTCAAGATGTCCCGCTCGGCCCAAATCCGGGATTCGACGGAGTGCCTCCGCAGTGGTCTCGGCAACCGAGGCCGCATCGTCCGGCGCCGCGAGTAGAAACACGTTCCTGTCTTTGTTGGCCAGCATCGGTGCTACTCCGAGTGGGGCGGCGACAATCGTTGCATCGGCAGCGAAAGCCTCGAGAACCACATTCCCGAACGCCTCAAGGCGAGATAAGAACCAGTAGCAGTCCGCCTCCCTCATCCATGCTGCCACATCCGAAGGTGACGCCTCGCCGAGCAAGTGGGTACGATCAGCTACGCCGAGCTCAGCGGCAAGAGCTTCCAATGGGCCGCGTTCAATGCCCTCCCCAATAATCACGTAGTGGTGATCCACTGGTAAATGGCTTATAGCGCGGATGCCTCTATCGAAGCCTTTGAGCGCCCTGAGATGCCCTACTGACAAGAGCAACTTTTTAGCTCCGGCCGGTCGACGAACCGGCACCACACCATCTGGCTGACGGCTAGACACGTCTACCGAGTTCGGCAATAGAACCAGGCTCGAC
>CAZSTV010000055.1:2306-8359 GCA_964609665.1 uncultured Acidimicrobiaceae bacterium | reverse complement strand
CAAGTGTCCTCATGTGCGTGGTTGCGATGCAACAGAAGTCCACCAGCGCAAGTGACCTGCGGAACGCTCGGTCGTAAGCCTCCTCCCGCCGGAAACCGTACTCAAGCTCCTCATCGACAACCAGGTCCACGCCGCGCAGTGACACTACCCTAGCGGCACCGAGGGCGTTGGCTATCGAGACCCCGCAAGTCCCGCTAGGAACAGCGAAGTGTGAATGCACAACATCGGGCTCCCAGCTTCGGCACGAGCGAATGATCGCCCCAACCCGCCAAAGCGTTGCGTACGACTGCCTCGGATTTCTGAGGAACCTCGTGGAACTTGTCGGATTTGCTGCAAAGGCGGACCAGATCACCAGCGCCTTGTTAATCGGACCTTCCGGCCTTGGCACTGCGCGTACTTCAAAGCCTTCGGGCTGTGCTCCGCTCCACGGCGCATCCACTATGACGCGTAAATCCACCCCATCAACGGAGCCAAGTTCCCGGGCCTCTCGTCCGAGGAAGGAGTAGTTGGGGTCGTCAGTAGTCTCAGGAAACCCTGGCACCAGCCAACAGACTTTCAGTCGATCCAGCTCAGCCACCACGGACGCCAATGCCAAGTCCAGCATGGCTGAAGCCATTGCCGCCAAAGACCGACCGAACTCCTAAGCAAACCGCCTCGAAGACAGTTGCCGAAACCAAACACATAGAATCATTCTCGCGCCGGAAACCTTCCGATGTGGGAATCCACCGGCTTCGCTCTCTTGACGCGCAAGTCGGTCGATCGAATCTACTCCGGGCAAACTTGCGGAACGGACAGCAGCCCTTGCGTGGCACGCGACAAGAAGGACCGACAGTTGTCCCCGACATCGCTCGAAGCTCAATGGCCCTGAGCTACCGCCTAAGGACGACCTTTTGACGCCCGTTACGCGCCCTTCGATCAGCGGTCAAGATCTGGCGCCACTGGGGGATGATTGCACGCGTGAGTCGTGAGTGGTCCGGGCTCGATTCTATGGCAGCCCTAACGCGCTGCCAGTGAACATCCAGAGTAGCCAAAGCCCGTTCGAGCCCGACAGGTCGCAGCTGCTCTCGGTCCAAGTCTTCATTCAAATCATTCCAAGTCCCAAAGAGATGGGAGTCTCCATCCATCTGCTCGAGCAGGCCACGGTACTTGGGGAGTGGCCGTGGTCCAGCCACGATGGCCGCGGGGACATCGAACGCCGAAGCGACAATGAAACCATGCAGCGATGACCCAGCGTAAGCCACCGATGACTTGAGGGCCCGCACGATCAGCTCTATCGAATTGGGATCGTCAAGGATGATTGGGTCAGAACGCATTCTCGACGCGACCTCAATAGCGAGCTTGTTATCGCCGTGGCAGCGGCCGATGGCGATCAGGACCGCTCTAGCATCACGACCGGCCGCAAACCGATCGATTTGGGCGGCCGTCCCCGCAACGTCGCCGAGGACGTTCCGTTCCTTCAAGTGCACCGTAACGGTCTGTTCGCCATTGGCGGGCCATGGTAGGGACAGATCAAATCTTCTTGACAAGAGCGTTCGCGCTTCGAGCGCAGAGTCAGGTACGACGTCGCCCCGATAGCGATTCCTGCCGCAGAAGACGTCGCGACTACCTCGGTCCCTGAACGCAACCAGCTGAGCTGCATGGCCAACTTGGCTTGCGAGAAACGACCGTCCGCCCGACAGGCGTGCATCGAGAACTCCAGGCGCATTGAACACAAGTGGGACGTTCCGTTCGACTGCAAGAGCCGCAGCGCCAATCCACAGTTCGGGGTAGGCGAATCTCGCCATCGCAGCGTACGCGGGGAGTGCCGTCGGCTTGGCTGACACGATGTTTCCGCCGCCGACAACAACGGCGTCGATGTCAACGGTTGTTAGTGCCGCGACGCCAACAGCCTCAAGCGAGTCGGCCCACGTCTTGCCTCCCGCTGGAGAGACATGAACGAAGTCATGCTCAGGCATGCGCTCCTCGATCAGGTGAGGGAACAGCAGATCGCCAAAGTTCTCTACGTCGAACGTACCGAAGTGAGCGATTCTCATTTCCCGAACGGTACACCAGCGCCCTGTCGGGTCACCGCAACTGCCTCGAAACGCGACTATTGTTGGATCGATGCTGGCGGTCGAAACTGCAGCATAACCTAGTCAAGGATTGCTGATCGATGATCATTGACCTGCCAAGGCGATACATCTATGTACAAGCTCCTCAAACCGGTTCTACACTCATCGGCAAGCTCTTAGTCAACAAATACGGGGCGACGACCATCGGGTCAAAGCACAGCTTCTTGTGGGAACTTCCTTGGGATCTTCAGGAGAAGCTCGACGACTTCTTCGTTTTTACTGCTGTGCGCGACCCGTTCGAACAGAAAGTTTCGGCGTATGCCAAAGGGGTCGGCCCACTGGCGGGTGAGACTTTCGAGCACTTCATCCAGCGCACCCACCCAGGGGCGTTCCTCGATTGGAGGGTGATTGAACATGAAAGGTGCGACAAGGTGTTGCGGCTTGGTTCGTTAGAGGACGACTTTCTGGCATTGTCGAAGGAGATAGGAATTTCCCACCAAGGCCCCTTGGAGCAGCGCAACGTCACATCAAACCGCCATGAAGAGAAGTTGAGCGCACGACGCCTCGCATACGTATTCGGCCCGCACAGGACTTACCTGAATACACACTTCGACACAAAGTTTGCTGTCAACTGGTCGATTCTATCCCCACTGCAACTGGTCGTCACGAACTGCGACTACCGGATTCGGGTTTCGCTTCTTCGGTGGTTGACGCGCCACAACCACCCACCGGGCAGCCGAATTTCGATTGGCATCGATCGTTGCATTCGAGCCGCCCTCTACCCGATCCACCGGTTCAATACGCGAAACTTCTAATGTCGACGCCGAAGCTCACCCGAGAGGACGCCACCACCTTCGACATCCCGAATCAGAAGGTCGCGGCCATCGTCGTTACATACAACGGCCTTCAGTGGATCGACCGTTGCCTCTCAAGCCTCGCCGGCTCCGAGTACCCCGTGACCACCTATGTGGTGGACAACTCATCGACAGACAAAACGGTCTCGTTGATCAAGGAGAGATTTCCGGAGGTGCTGCTTGAGCAGTCGCAACAAAATCTGGGCTTTGGAGGAGGAAACAACCGCGGTATCCGAGTGGCGCTGGATGCCGGTGCCGATTTCATCCTGCTCCTCAATCAGGACGCATGGGTAGAGAAGGACACAGTTGGAAGGCTCGTCGGCGTTTATCGGTCCCAGGAAGACTATGGGGTGCTCAGTCCAATCCATCTGAACGGAGAAGGTGACAAGCTCGACTGGAACTTCATGAACTACGTTTCCAAACCCCAAAACGAAGGGCGCGACCTCTACACACACCTACTCAGGTCTGTTCCGCTCCGGCCCGTTTACGACGTTGGCTTCGTAAATGCCGCAGCCTGGCTGATCGGCCGAGAATGCATCGAACACGTCGGCGTCTTCGATGACTTGCTCTTCGAGCACTACGGGGAAGACACGAACTACGTGAGACGAGTTCGGTACCACGGCTACAGCATTGGAGTAGTCCCGTCGGCATTCATCTACCACGACCGTGAGGCGAGATCTGGCGGCTCGACGGACGGCCCGCTGGCAGTCGATACAGATTTGATTGAGTTCAAGAACCGGGGAGCCAACCTTCTCAATAGGCATGCGATCGAGTCGATTGATCAGGAGATAGCGCGAGATCGACGCCGATTCGTGAGACAACTCGCACGTGGGCGGTTCTCGGCCGCAGTCCATTCCTGGAAGGTCGTTCGAGAGAAGCGTCGACTTCGTCCAATCCTGTCGGAACGTAGGGCCCTGCACGCAACGGGAAACAGTTGAGCGCGGCGCGCTGGTTCGCCCGGACGACGGTGGGAGGTCCGAGTAGTTCGCGAAACTCCGACTTGCACCTTCGAACCATCCTTGAGCGCCGAAGGGACCGGCTCGCGCTGCTGTTCGTAGTACTCACCGCTGCGACAGCGTCGATCGCTGAAGCAGCCGTACTGGTCGTGATCACCTTGTTAGGGCTCCGCCTAGCAGGTAGCGGCACAGACGCAGTTGATCTCCCATTTGATATCCCACTCGACGGGATCGCAGACTCTGGCCTGGTTCTGATCGGCGCCGCCCTGCTGACAGCGAGGCTGTTACTTCTCGCCGCTAATTCCTTTCTTGGCGCTGGTCTGTCTGTATCGGTTCTCTACCGGTGGCGAACTCGGGTAATAGATGCATACCTGGCAGCATCCTGGGAGCGCCAACAAGCTGAAGATGAAGGCCACTTGCAAACGGTCACAGGCGGGTACGCAGGTTCGGTGAGCAACCTCGTACTCAACGTCGCCAACGCGCTAACAGCCGGAACAAGCTTCCTGACATTCATTCTGGGTGCGTTCCTACTTCACCCGCTGGCGGCCCTAGGCCTGGCAATCTTTGGCGGAGCGTTGTTCATAGCTGTCAGACCGGTGACGACCTACGTCCGCACCCAAGCCAAACATCAGCGAAACTTCGGCCAGGAATACGCCAGACAACTTGGTGAGATGAAGCTGATGTCGCTCGAGGCACGGGTGCTCGGTGTTGAGCGGCAAGTTGTCCGAAAGATCGACGACCAGTTACTCGGCGTTGCGCGTTCAAAGCGGAACGGATCCGTAGCGCAACGTATGAGCCCTCTGCTGCTCCAGAGCTTCGGTTTGGGAATTGTCTTTGCCGGCTTGGCCGGTGCATCTCGCCTCGGTATATCAGACGCTGCCATTGTGGGCGCACTCGTACTGCTCCTCATTCGCTCGATCAACTACGGGCAGACTCTTCAAAGCACGTATCAGGCGGCCGTGGCGGCCCAGCCGAACATTGAGGGCCTACTGAAAGCACTCGATGAGTACAAGGCGAGCTGCCTGGAGAGCGGTGCGAAAGTAATCGAAGCATTCGGCACGATCGAATTCAGCGAGGCTGAAATCGGGTATCAGGCAGACGCCGTCTTGTCAGACGTCAGTTTCTCAGTTCAGGCCGGTGAGTCAATCGGCATCATCGGTTCATCCGGTTCGGGCAAGTCGACGTTGGCAGCAACCATTCTTGGCCTGCTCCCTGTGCGATCTGGCTCCGTGACGGTCGACGGCAGTCCGCTGCAGACAATCGCGCCAGCCGCGTGGTCGCGCATCACAAGCTTCGTCCCCCAGGACCCAACACTATTTGATGGCACGGTCGCCGAGAACATCGCCTTCTTCCGGACTGGACTCGATGCTGATCGCCTCCGCGCCTCTGCATTTGCCGCCAATTTGGGCAGAGAGCTCCAGCAGTGGGGCAGTCTGGACCAAGCTGCAGGACCACGAGGTTCGCGGTTGAGCGGTGGGCAGCGACAGCGGGTCTGCATTGCCCGTGCCCTCGTCGCGGATCCATCACTCCTGGTCCTGGACGAGCCGACCTCCGCACTCGACGGTGAATCGGAGGATTCGATAACCGATGTCCTTCGGGGCCTGCGGGGACGATGCACGATGGTTGTGATCGCACACCGACTCTCAACCCTCGAATTCTGCGATCGAATTCTCCTGGTCGAGAACGGTCGAGTCAATGAGATCGGCTCCGGCAGCGACATCCAGGAGAAGACTGCTATGCGAGGCCTCGTAGAGCAGGCATTGGGAGTCGGTTGATGTCGCGTAGCGAAGCGAAAACCTGATGCGGTTGCTGATTGTCGCTCCACAGTTCTGGCCCCAGAACTCTCCAGGCTCATCGAGGATCCAGCATATGTCCCGGCTACTTGCAGCGAAGGGAGTCGACGTCACAGTATTGACCCGGGGAAGTGAGCTACCAGCACACAAGTCCGCCCGCTGCACTGCTGCTGTCAGAGTCATTAGAGTTCCGATACCACGCTCCAGTCGGATTCGTTCCGATATTGACCAGACGCGGCTTCGGCGAGCCGTTCGATTCTTCGATGTGCCCGATGGCGGAGTGCGTTGGAATAAGGCTGCACTCGCGCGTTGCTTAGGCGAGCATGCAGCTTGTCCGTTCGATGTGGTCTGGACAACGTCGAATCCAGTTAGCTCGAGCCTGCTCGGCATGAACTTCTC
>CAZSTV010000055.1:0-2296 GCA_964609665.1 uncultured Acidimicrobiaceae bacterium | reverse complement strand
TCTCTCTGCGGACCGGCGTGCCCTTCGTCGCTGAGTTCCGGGACCCTTGGACTGGAAACCCATTTGTCTCTTGGAATACTTGGGTCCATCATCGACTTGAGGTCAGGCTGGAGGCACAAGTAACGAACTCTGCCTCTGTAGTCGTCATGAATACACCAGTGGCGAGGCAGCAGCTGCTCGACATGAGTGGCCTCCCGGCCGAGAAGGTCCGAGTACTGACCAACGGCTTCGACCCGGCTGAGTACCCAACGGCAGAAAGCCCTAGAGGAGGACCAGGACTAGAGTCCGCCGTTCTCAACCTCGCTCATATCGGCACAATGTATGGACTGGGTCATGCCCCGACCAGAAACTGGAAAGGCCGACTTGCAGACTGGTTCGATCAGGTGGGCAGCTATTCACGAGCGCCAATCGACCCGCTCGCCCGGAGTCCCTACTACCTTTTTTCGGCCCTACAGATACTCGAACGCGAAGACCCATCTCTCGCCAATCGAATGCAGTTTCATCAAGTCGGTTCGGTAGGTTCCGATCCCGCTGATTTCACCAGACTCACTAGCGAGTTTGGCCTTCGAACGACATGTCGACACACCGAACGCGTCGATAGAGACCAGGCGCTCGCCTACGAGCATGAAGCGGATGTACTGGTGCTGACACAGTTGCGACCTGGTGACGGTTCGGCCTGTCCTGCAGTCGCTGCCAAGACCTATGGCGCCCTCGCTTCAGGTAAGCCGATGCTCGGACTGGTCCCTCCCGGGGATATGCGGGACCTGTTGGAACAGTCTGGCCGCGCGAGCATTGCGGCACCCGACGCTCCTGACGAAATCGCCGAGGCACTTCGCCTACTGCTCTCCGGCGAACATCGCCGAACGGCTGACATACAGATCGGCTTGGATCTCGCTCCGTTCTCCTGGGAACATATTACTGACGAGATGCGAAGCCTGTTGCAGGCTGTAACCGAAGGCTAAATTGAGCCCTTCTCTGCGCGCAGCACATTTGGTGTGGAAGTTCCCAAGCATTTCGACACCGTTTATCAACAACCAACTGACCGGCCTCCTCGACCGGGGTCATGAGGTAGACATCCTCACATACTGGGGTCATGGCGACAAGATCTCCCACGGTGACGTCGACGCCTACCATCTTCGTGACCGCTTACACAGCGGAATCGAGATGCCAGAGCGTCATGCCAAACGTCTGCTGACGGCCTCCCGTTATCTCATGGCGCGGCGACGCTGTCCGACAGGGCCGGCAATTTCGGCCCTCAACGTCCGAAGATTCGGTCGAGAAGCCTTGTCCTTGAGAAAGCTCTACCATGTCTTACCGCTGCTCGATACTCCCAACCGCTACGACGTCGTGCACGCCCAGTTTGGACAGCTTGGCCTTCGTGCCCTCGCGGCCCAAGAACTTGGTTTGTTAGGGGGGCCCTTAGTTACTCACTTTCGCGGCGCCGGCGAGCTCAACCTTCATAGACAATCAATCGAGGCTGGAGGTGATGGATACCATGACGTCTTCCAGCGTTCCGGTCGACTCTTGGTTGGGAGCAGCGATCTCCGCAGTCGGCTCCTGGGTATCGGTGCACCTGCTGGCAAAATCGAGGTCCAATACTCAGGTATCAACGTTTCGAGGTTCGCTGCGACACCCAAAACGCCGCCTCATGATGGCCCTGTAAAGATTCTCTGTGCGGGAAGGCTCGTAAGCATGAAGGGCCTACAGCATGGGATCACTGCAGTTGCCAAGTTACTGTCGCAAGACAGAAAGTTGGAGCTGACCATCGCAGGAGACGGACCATATCGAAATGAGCTTGAGCTCCTCGTGGAGAGACTGGGCGTGTCCCGGCACGTACGATTCACCGGGGCCTACACCAGTGCCGAGGCGGCAACGCTCTTCCGTGAGTGCCATATCGCGTTGACGCTCAGCTACGAGAGCCAGGGTCGGATCGAGGGCATCCCTGGCGTACTCAAAGAAGCGATGGCGTGTCGTACCCCAGTTGTTGCAACTCGGCACGGCGGGACTCCCGAACTCGTCGAGGATGGAGTGAACGGATACCTAGTTCCAGAGCGTGATCCAGCGGCCGTCGCCCATAGTCTCACTCAACTCCTAGATCACCCCGAGACGTGGGGTCCTTTGGGTGATAGCGGAAGACAGAAGGTTGTGTCGATGTTTGACATCGAACGACTCAACGACCGGCTCATCGGAATCTACGACGAAGTCGCAGCAGAACACCCGCAACCGTCGTGATCGGTGCCTGTGACGGGGACCCGTTTGTTGAGCCAGTTGCTATTAGAGCATTTGCTGGTTCTGG
>CAZSTV010000054.1:3940-27233 GCA_964609665.1 uncultured Acidimicrobiaceae bacterium | reverse complement strand
CGAGAAGCCCTGCAGAACACCCTGGTCCACGTCGGGGTGGTAGCCGAAGGAGACCGCCTGAAACTCCACCCGGCCACGGCCGCCGCCAGGGCCCCGTTCTGGCAACGTTGCCGGTTCCTCGGGGGCCACGATGACAGGAGCGGTGCTCAACAGATCATCCACCCGCACCCCGGCCGCCGCAGATCGCTGGCCAGTGGTCACCGCCATGCCGAGCGTACGTAGCGGCTGCACCAGCAAGATGACGTAGATGTTGAAGCTGACAAGCTGGCCGATGGTCATGTCGCCGTTCAGCACCAGGTTGCCGCCATAGGCCAGGACAATGATCAGCCCGAGGTTCGGGGCGATCTCCATTGCCGGCAGGAACCGCGACCGGATCATCAGTGCCCGCATCGATGGTTCGTAGACACCATCGGCGGCGTCGGCAAGTTTCTGCGCCTGCAACGCCTCTGCGCCGAACCCTTTGACCACCCGTACCCCGACAACGGCTTCTTCAACCACCGAGGCGAGGTCGGCAGAGCGCCGCTGCACCTCGGAAACCTCGGGAAACAGACGATTGGAGAACGCTCTGCCGAGCAGGTAGACCATCGGGAGACCGACCAGGGCCAGTACGGCGAGGGCCGGCTGGATGGTGAGCATGATGATGGTGGCGGCGACGACGGTGACCAGGCTGCCGGTCAACATCGGGACCATGGTGATGAAGTTCTGGAACTGCTGGAGGTCGGTGTTGGCCCGGCTCATCAGGTCGCCGGTGGCGTTGGCGTCGTGGAATGAGAAGTGCAACCGCTGGATGTGGGCGAAGATGCGGTCGCGCAGCCGGGTCTCGATGAGTCGAGCGTTGTAGAACGCGGTGTATCGGCGGAGTCCCAGCATGACGCCAGACAGCAGACCGGCGGCCAAGATGGCGAGGGACCACGCCCACAGACCGGACGGGTCAGCAGCGCTCGAGTCGCCATCGCCGATGCCACGGTCGATGCCGAGCTGGATCAACAGCGGGATGGTGACGCGGCCGATCGCCCACCCCAGCCCGATCAGCATTCCCACCATCAGACCGCGGCGCTGCGCGTTCATGGTCTCGCCAAGCAGGCGCCATCCGGACCTGCCGGTGGTGGAGCTGTTGTTCATCACCTGGATCGAGAGTAACGGGGAACCCCCGGTGCAGCTATTTGGACGGGCGAGGTCCAACTGTGAGAAGATTTGTCCGAATGGTGCACTATTTGCACAACATATTCGGCGACTGTCCTCTCCTCTCGGTCGCCGAATATTCGCGTTTTGGCAGGGTTTCTGCCGCTAGCGGTTGACGATCTCGTGCTCGGTGGAGACCCACATCGGCGAACGCTCAAGGTCGATGAAGTTCCGCTCATCGGCCAGCAGTTCGGCCGCCGCGGTCCGTACCGCTGCATCGTCGCTTGTGAGCACCTCCAGCGAGTCAAACCAGAGCTCGGCAACGCCGTCGAAGGGTTCGGGCGCCCCACCGTTGCGGGCTTGGAAGGCCCGATGCAGCCCCGGCAGGTCATCGGTGTGCACCTGCACATAACGCCTGATGCCAAGCGTCTCGGCCCGAGCCGCAACCAGATCGGCGTGGGTCCCACGCCAGTACGACTGGAACTCGGCAGCGCTCAGATGTGATTGGCGCCTAAGACAGAACGTGAGCTTCACCATTCCCGCAGTCTTTCACCCGTCGCGGCGGCTCCCAAAACGTGGGTCAGTTTGTGCCGGTCCACAGCCGATGCAGCACCAGCATGGTGTCGGCGTACTGACCCGGCCGGTAGGACTCGGGATCGACGAGCTGATGCAGCAGGACTCCGTCATCAAAGGCCAGTACCAGCGCTGCCATGTCATCGAGACGACCGGGAAACGGCACGCCGGCGTCGGACTCGATTTTGGACAGAATCTGCTTGGTCCGGTCATACATTCGCCGCTGACGCTCGACCAGGTGGGGCTTGTTTGCCGGATTGCGTAGCGCGTACAGCACCAGCTCGATGTAGAGCAGCCCGTTGCCCTTGATTGGGTCAGTCCGGCGACGCTCGTCGGACTCCATCATCTGGATGAAGTTCTCGGTATCAACGCTGGTGTCGAACAGACGGTCGATCTCGGCAAGGTTTTGGTGCAGGTGCACTTCCAGCAGGACGAGCACGAGGTCGTCCTTGGCCTTGAAGTTGGAGTAGAACGCGCCGCGACTAAACCCGGCCTCGTCACAGATGTCCTCGATTGTGGCGGCCGAGATGCCCTTGTCGCCAAACACCTTGGCCGCGGCTTCGAGCAGCCGCATTCGCGTCTCGGCCCTGGTGGGACGCCGTCGCTCCGACCGCTCCTGACCGACATCGGATGCCTCGGTTGTGTCCCCGGACGAGTCACTTGACATTGCCAACACGATACACCAGTGTATTGAACAACGACGACTCGATACAGCGCTGTATCGAACGCGATATCGAATGCTGTATCGAGTGCGATATCAAACGCGGTATCGAGTGCCGTATCGACGATGAAGCGGAGCTACACATGACCGAGACTGCCGACCGCAGCACCCCCGATGCTCCCGAACCGGACTCGACCTTCCTCCTGGAGGCATTCGATCCGGCAAACCGAGCCGACCCGTACCCGCTGTACGCCCGAATGCGAAGCCAACACCGTGTCCTCAGCGCGGGCAACAACCTGTGGTTCACCTTCAGCCACAGCGCTGCCCACTCACTGCTCCGGGCGAAGCACGTTTCCAGCGATGAACGGCGGAGCAATTTCTACCGGGCAGCGCTTGAGACTGACGACATCCCGCAGCACATAGTGGAGCGAGAACCAAACCTGTTGTTCCTCGACCCTCCGGACCACACCAGGCTCCGCGGCCTGGTCAATGCCGCATTCACCCAGCGCCGGGTGGAGCAGCTGGTTCCGGGAATCCAGGAGCGGACCAACCGGCTCCTCGACGACATGGACGGGGCAGGCTCCATCGACCTGGTCGAACGACTGGCCTATCCCCTGCCGGTAGCCGTGATCTGCGAGTTGCTCGGCATACCCGAGAGTGACCACGAGCAGTTCGGCAGCTGGTCACGAGATCTCACCAAGGGGCTCGACCCACAGGAGCTGCGGTCTGAAGAGGACGAGGCCCTTGTCATCGCGGCCGAAGCCGACATTGAGAACTACATCGCCGAACTACTCAACGTCCGGCGCACTCAACCAGGCGATGACCTGATCTCCGCGCTGCTCGAAGCACGTGACGGCGAGGACCACCTGACCGAGTCGGAGCTGATCCGCATGGTGGTGCTGCTACTGGTCGCCGGACACGAGACGACGGTCAACCTCATCGGCAACGGTGCCGTTGCGTTGCTTCGCAACCCGGACCAACTCGCCAGATGGCAGGCGGACCCAACGCTGGCCAAGAGCGCCGTCGATGAACTGCTCCGCTTCGACAGCCCGGTCCAGATTGGCATGCGGGTAACGGTTGCCCCGACCGAACTGGACGACGTGACCGTCCCGGCGTTCGATCAGGTGCTGACGCTGCTTGGGGCCGCCAACCGTGACCCCGAGGTGTTCGAAGATCCGGACAAGCTCGACCTCGGCCGTGCAAACGCTGCCAGGAACATGTCATTCGGCGGCGGCATCCACCACTGCCTCGGCATGGCACTGGCTCGTCTCGAGGGTCAGATCGTACTCGGCAGCCTGGTGGAGCGATTCTCCAACATCGAGCTGACAGACGAACCGCCCATTGGTGATCGCTTCGTTCTTCGTGGCTTTAAGGAGATTCCGGTCCAATGCGAAAGTCGCTGATCTGCACCTCTGAGCCATAGTCGGCATAGTCGCCATCGGCCCTGGCCTGGCGAAACGCTCCCCAGTTGATCGGCCGATAGTGCGGGTCGTCACCCGGGGCGATCGAACCTGGAAGCGGCGCATAGTCGGTGCTGTAGGACGGGTTGAAAAAGTACGGCAGCGATGATCGAGCTCGGTTGGTCCGCGACACCACCCGGTGGAGCGCGGCCCGGTACCGATCATTTGACCAGACCTGCATCATGTCACCGGTGTTGACGACGAGGGCCCCTTCGATCGGTGCAACGTCAATCCAGGCGCCGTCGTGGTGCACCTGCAGGCCGCCAACCTCGTCCTGCAGCAGCACCGTAAGCGCACCGGCATCACTGTGATGATGCAGCGCCATGTCACCGAGCGGCGTCACATCCTCGGCCTCGTCGCCGGTGAGCAGGTCTGTCAGCGGATAGTGGTTGAGTCGCACAAAGCTGGTGTGATCCTCGCCAAAGTGTTGGTGCAGCAGGTCCGGAGCGCCACCAAGACCTGCAGCAAACGCTTCGAGCAGTCGAAACGAGAGGGTCTCGCAGGCGGTCAGATACTCGACCATGGTGGCTCGAAAACCGTCGATGTCTGGCCACTGGTTCCGCCCGTCGACGTCGTGATGGTTCCGGACGTCGTCATCGGCCAGGCCGGGAAACGGCACGTGTCCGATGTCCAGCACCTCCTTGAGGTCTCTGGCGTTCTTGGTCAGCTCCCGGTCGTAGTATCCGCGGCTGTTCTCCTTGGAGCGCAGCAACCGCCGCTTGTCGTCGATGGCCTGACCAAAGAACGCTGCGGTCTGGTCCCAGACCCGCTGAATAAGCTCCGGCGCGATGCCATGGTCGACCACCTGAAAGAAGCCGAAGGTGGCCGCGGCGTCGGCCACCTGTTCGACGACAGTCGGTGTCGGGCCGTTGAGGCCATGGCCGCCAAGCTCTATGACGGGAACGGCGACCGGTAGAGGTGTTGCCATTGCCCGACTCTATGCGTTCCTACGCCTCGGCCATCGATCGGCGGGCGGCCGAAGTGACAACAAGGTAGACCCCCGCCACCACAAGCGCCCCGCCGAGTGCCTCGATAAGACCGGGGCGTTCCCCGCGGATCAGCCAGCCGAAGGTGACACCAAACACCGGTATCAGATACGCGCTGGCCGCTGCCTGGGTTGGTGTGGCCCGGGTGGCAACGGTTGCCAGAAGGGCGAAGGTAAGCGCGTTGGCCGGGATGGCCGCGTACAGCAACGGGACCAGCAGCCCGATGGACCAATCGGTCTCGGAGGTCCCCTCGGTGATCAGCGCCACGGGCACCAGGACCGACGCTGACATCACCAGCTGTACGCCAACCAACATCACCGGGCTGACCCGGCTGAAATCCTGCCACTTCATGTACACGTTTCCGAAGGCCCAGGCCACCGCCGCAACGACCAGTAGGGCAACGCCAACAGCAGAGGTATCGCCTGAGATCGCCGGGGACGACAGCACCAGTGTCCCGGCGAAGCCAACGGCGAGGCCAAGCCCGCCGAGTCGGCTGACCGACGCGCCGAGCAGGAGAAACGCCAGCACCGCGGTGAACAGCGGGAAGGTACTGGAGATGAGCGACGCCACCCCGGCCGGAACCCGGTTGACCCCCATCACCAGCAGACCGCTGGAAAGCGTGGTGATGCTGAGTGACACCACGAAGATGTTGGCAAGATCACGACGGTTGCGAGGAAATCGTTCGCCCCGCAACAGCGCAAATCCGAGGAGCACCGAGCCGCCAATCACGGTCCGCATGGCGGCGATCAACAGCGGCGTGCTGTGATCGAGTGCGAACTTCAGGGCGCTGAAATTGCCGCCGATGAGCAGCGCGACGAGCACGATGGTGGCGAGGATCAGCCGAGAATTCATCGGCCGCGAGCCGACTCCGCCTGGGGCGTTGGGAGGTGCACCGACGGCCATGGGCACAAGGTAGCGAAGGGTCGGCGGCCGAAGCCAGCCCGAACCGACGCTACGAAGTCGAGGTTTGAATGCCGACGAGCAGCAGTTCGATTCGCCGGTTCTGCTGCCTGCCGACTTCGGTGTTGTTGTCAGCGACCGGTTCAGTGTCCCCCCGGCCCCTGGCATCGAGGCGGAAGCCGTTGACGCCCCGTTCCTCCAGGTAGACACGCACTGCGTCGGCCCTGCGCTGCGACAGTGCCAAGTTTTGGACCTGGCTGCCTTCGGTGTCGGTATGGCCCTCGACGATGAGGGTGACGTTCGGATCGGCAACCAGGAAGCTGACAATCTGGTCGAGCAGCGGGAAGAACTCCGGGCTGATCGCTTCGCCGCCTGCGCCAAACAGGACCTTGTCGGTCACGTTGATCCGGAACGATGTCGGCTCTGGCGTATCCGGGGTCACGGTGAAGGACTCGGTGACGTTACCCGCTCCGACGAAGGCCTCGAACAGTGCGACAAACGACGCGCCGCTCTCCTCCGATGGCACCGTTCCTGTCAGCTCCACGGCACCGGCCTGAAGGTTGCCTTCCAGCGGTACTCCGGTCGCTGCGGTTGTGGTGCCAAGGCTGCTGGTGGTCTGCAATTGTGTGGTCGACGTGTCCTGCGCCGCCGCGACGGTGGTCGTTGGCTCGGGTGGTGCGGTGGTGGCCACCAGGCTCTCACCAGCGTCGGCGGTCCCCTGGTTCATCGGCCCGACCGTCAGGCGCTCATCGGAACCGAACCGCGCAAACAGAGCAAACCCGATGGCTCCAATGAGAAACAGCACGCCAGCGACGATCACCCAGCGGCTACCGCCATTCGAGCCACCGACGTTGATGTCCAGGTCACCGGTCATCGCCGGGCCGTTTCGCTCGAAGTCGCTCTGCCCGAGAGTCATCTAATGGACCCCGCCTCCGCCAGCGAGAACCACGGTGTGACCTGGCGACGGAACCCTCGCCACTGTTCCAGGATGGCCGCGAACTCAGCATCGCCATCGGCGATCTCATCGAGGATCAAGCCGCTGGCAGCCTCGCCCGCCTGCAAAATGTCGGCGGGAAACTCCCGCAGTTCGGTTCCCGAGGCGACAAGGTCGTTTAGGGCCTGGCCGTTCCTCGCGTCATATTCGGCCGTGACTCGAACCATCGTCTCAAAGGCGGCCGAGCGGAAGACCGACTGATAGAACGCCGGCAGCTGATTCCACTGGTCGAGGTTGACCACTACGTCCAGTGATGCGCCCGGCTCCCAGAAGCCCGGGTAGTAGTAGAAGCCGGCTGACTCCTGAAGGCCAAGCCGCGAGTCGTCATAGGGCCCGACGAACTCCGCCGCGTCTACCTCACCACTGGCCAGCGCTGAGCGAATGTCGGCTGCACCGAGGTTGATCACCTCGACGCCAAGACGCTCCATCACCCGACCTCCGAGGCCTGGAATCCGCATCTTCAGATTCTCAAGATCGGTCAGGCCGGTGATCTCATTCCGGAACCATCCACCCATCTGGGCGCCGGTGTTTCCCGCCGGGAACTGGATGACGTTGAACCGGTCGGCAAAGTGCTGCTGCAGTAGTTCAAGGCCGCCGCCGTAGTACAGCCAGGAGACATGTTGCCTCATGGTAAGGCCGAACGGCACTGCGGTTGCGAGCGCTGCTACGGGGCTCTGCTCAACGTAGTAGTACGAGGCGGTGGAACCGGCACTGAACTGGCCGCCGTTGACCACGTCGAGGACTTCGATCGGGCTGGAAAGTTCTCCCGCCGGGGCCGGTGTAATGCGAAATCGGCCGTTGGTCAGCTCGCTGACCCGTTGGGTGAAGAGTTCGGTGTTGCCCCACAGCACCGGGAGCGAGGTTGGCCAGCTGGTCGGCATGTCCCACTCGACCACTGGCAACCCGTCGTTGGCCGAGGCGTCGGTTGTGCCTGCCGCTGCGGTTGTGGAGCTCGATTGGTCACCGATGGTCGTATCGGTGGTCTCCTCGGCTTCGGCACTGGCCAACGAAGGCTCTTCGTCAGACTGGCGAAGCGCAACGTAGGTACTGGCGCCGGCCGCGGTGAGCAATGCCCCAGCGCCCGCCGACCGCAGAAACCTCCTGCGACTACTTTCGGACGGTTCCGTCCGAGCACCGCCTTCCCTTCTCGCCGTCATTGCCTCCGCCAATCCGCTGACACAGACCAGCCCGCCAATGACCCAGCCCTCCACCTATCAACGCTCACTTGGCAGAGTAGCGGGTTTGGCTCAGGTTGTGCAGTGGCGTGTTCTCAGGCTTCTCGAGGCCGAGGGGTGCCAACATCAAAGTTGACCTGATCGCCCGGGGCTCGGAGATTTGCGGCCCGTTCGGCCTCGCCCGCCCTCGACTCTCCAAACGCTTCCTGCAACGATTGCAGCGCATCCCGCAACGGAACATCTTCCCCTTGCGAGAGGAATGTGACCGTGCCTGCTTTGATCATTTGCATGCGCTCATTGCGGTCGATGGACTGCCACTGTTCGGGCTCCAAGAAGTTGAAGCCACCCAGCTTGCGGATCGCCACCTGATCAACATCGGGGAGCCGATCCTCGGGCGGAAGCTCCGGCGGAATCCGCGACGCTGCCGGCAGGGGCATCAGCCCGTCGAAGCGAGAACTCCCGGATGGCGGATCAGTCGAGGAGTCGCGAGAGTTCATCGTCACTTAACCCTTCGCCCTCTTGCAGCCTTCCGGTTGGAAGGTCATCGGCTTCCAGTTGCACGCCACGTTGTTCTCGCTTCGGTGAAACTCGCAGTCCAATGGTCTGACGCATCAGCCCGAAGACCAGGAACGACATGCTAACAACCCACACCAAGTTGACCAAGACACCAAATGTCTGAATGCCGAGTTGCTCAAGGTTGGAGCGGCCAAGGGCCGAACTGGGGGCGAAGATTGCCAGAGCGATGGTGCCCCACGCCCCGGCGAGACCGTGAGCGGGTACGACGCCGAGCGCATCGTCGATGCGAAGCCGCAGCAGCGCCTCGTAGCCGATGTCGTACAGCACGCCAGCGACGAAGCCGATGATGATCGCACCGAGCGGGCCGATCACGTCAGCACCTGAGGTGATCGAGACCAGGCCGGACAGTGCACCGCCAATCATTTTGCCAATCATGTCCACCCGATCCTCAACGAGGTAGGCGTAGATGGCAGCCCCGAAGAGCCCGGAAACGCCTGCAAGGTTGGTGACCAGGATGACGCGAGGCACGTCTGCGGTGAGGGCCAAGCTCGAGCCGCCGTTGAACCCGAACCAACCGAACCAGAGGATCAGCATGCCGAGGGCAGTGAGCGGAATACTGGAGGATTCGAAAACTCGGATGGAACCGTTGGCTCGAAACCGGCCGATTCGAGGTCCAACCATGGTCACGCCGACCAGCGCCGCCCAGGCGCCGGTGGTGTGCACCACCGTGCCCCCGGCGAAGTCACGGAAGCCAAGTTCGGCCAACCAACCGGGGTTGTCGCCGCCACCCCGAAGGAGCCCTGACCACACCCAGTGGCCGTAGGTCGGGTAGATGACCAGGCCGACCACGGCGGAGAACAACACGTAGGCGAGGAAGGTGGTTCTCTCAACCAACGAGCCCGAGATGATGGTGATCGCCGTGCCGGCAAACGCCAGCTGGAACAGAAAGAACGTTGGCCCGGAGATTCCCGGCCCTTCAACATCGAATAGGCCACTGAGGGCGAAGAACTCGGTCCCGACGTAGCCGTTGGATGTTCCGAACATCAGGCCGAAGCCGACAAAGAAGAAGGCCAGCGAGCCAACCGTCCAGTCCATCATGTTCTTCATTGCGACCGCCGTGGCGTGCGCCTCGCGGGCCAGCCCGACCTCGAACATCAGGAATCCGGCCTGCATAAAGAAGACCAGCGCCGCCGAGAACAGGACCCATGCCTCATCGATTGGGTTCCCGAGGGTTGCGGTTGGCAACCGATCGTTCGAATCTGGCAGCGCCAGGGCGAAGACGACGATGAGAAGCCCCAAAACAAAGAACATCGTCGCTCGTCGAAGCTGCTTCGACCGAAACTCGAAATCTACGACACCCGCCATAAAACGATCTCCCACCTCAACCGGTCCGCCCGGACGACCACAATCGCCCTAGTTGGAGCACCACCGTATCGTGTACCGTAGAACCCAGCGGCGGGTAATACCTCCTCGACCGCAACAAATGGTGGATGGTTGATCCATTCCCGATCGTCAGTGGCAATGAACTGATAGGCGCAGAGGAATCGGGGGACGGAGCGGTATGGCTGAAATAGAGCGGCAGAGCTTTGAAGTGGTACGCCGTGGGTACGACATTGATCAGGTGGATGAGTTTCTGGTCCGCCAGGCCGAGGCATGGCGCAACGAGCTCTTTGAGTCTCGTCGACGGGTCTCGGAGCTGGAGTCTGACCTGACGCGACTTGCCCAGCTTGAGGTGGAAGTTGACCAGGCCAGGCGTCAACAGGACGCGCTGACCATGACGCTGCAAACCGCTGCACAAGCCAGGGATGAGATGCTGGCCAAGGCCGAACAGGACGTGGCCGCCCTCCGGGCCGAGTGTGAACGAGAGGTTGAGCAGGAACTTGCTGAGGCGAAGGCCAAGGCCGCCCAGCTGCTCGGCGATGCCGAGCAGGAGTCAAGCGACATCCGCTATCAGAACCGGCTTCGCACCGATGAGCTGGTGATGGCCCAGGAAGAGCAGCTCAAGCAGCGCCAGGCCGAGCTTGATGAGGCCCACGACGAGGCGAAGGGCCGCTACGAGCTGGCCGAGCAAGCGCTCGCAACAAAGATAAGGGATCTGAACTCCATGCGCGAGGCCTTGGTAACCGGCCTCGAAGCAATCGCGAGCGGCGGACTCGCAGCGCTGGAAGAGGTGGGCGACGTTCTGGAAGGTGTTGGCATCGTCGGCAACGACGACAGCGCGGTTCACGCGCTGCTCGACTCGACCGGCAGCTCCAACGGCGCTATCGCCTCGCCTCCGCCGGACGAACCGCCGTCCTCGCTTGCGCTTGATGACGCCGATGGCAGTGCTTACGGATACGCCGAGAATGGCAATGGCAACGCCAACGGCAGCAGCGACAACCCTAGTGAGCATTCCGATGATGGGACCGAGGCGCTCAACGGCTCCAACTAGCTAGCCGATCGGGAGGCGCTCCATCGACGGACCGTTGGAATCGGTGTCGCCCCAGAACTCCGGCAGTCGCAGATAGCCGACGCGGGGCAAGGTTTGCGCGGGCTCCAGTCCCTGGTGAATCTTCAGTCGCTGGATGGTCCGGATATGGGTCAGTTGCTCGTAAAACACCATCCAGAGTGACCCCTCCAGTGTGTAGGACAAGAAGCCGGGCCGTTCCGGATCCGGGCCCGCGCCCCGGGCCAAGGTGGAGATGGCGTACTCCCAAAAATACGTACCGCGCACGCTGGTCACGTCGGCCCGTAGCGTCTCGATGGTGTTGTTCTGCACCACCTCTTCCAGCCAACCGATGCCGACGGCCATCTTGGCAATGAGGTCCGGCACCTCCCAGTACAGATCCTCATCGAGCACCCGGTCGTACTTCATCTCCGGCCCGAGATGGTGGTGTTTCCACACCACCGGTTCCGGCTCGTTGCCGTCCGGCCACAGAAGTCCGGCACAACGGCGGTGGGTGAACACAAGCGCGTCCCACGCGATGTGCGACACCTGACGCCGGATCGACCACCACATCCACTCGGTGTCCGGGCTGAGGTTGTCGAAGTCGAGCTGCTCGTCGGTCAGCCCGTCAACCTCACGCTCCAACCAATCGATCAGCCGCCGGTACGGCGGCATCGCGCCGAGCGCCTCATCTTCGGGCATCTCTACTATTTCGTGATCCACGTACGCCATATCGATTCCCTTTTCTTTGGCTGGTGCCGAGGGTGCCCGGCTGGTGGCAAGCCTTACCGGCCCAGCCGCTCGCGAACGGTCGGCAGCACCTCGCTGGCCAGACGCTCTATGTTGGTGTTCATGAACTCGGGGTCGACGCCGGGCGGCAGGCCGGAAGACGCAATGTCGGTCACCCCGTATTCGGTGGCAAACGACACCATCTCGGCAATGCACTCATCGGCGGTCCCCATGAACGATGACTGTGGGATGCCACCGGGGTTCCGCCAGCCGTAATCGTCCGGTGTGGATTCCATGAATGTGTTGTACACCGCCATCCGAAACCGCTCGGCCTCTCGCACGACCGGCCAGTCACGCTCTCGGTCGTCGCTGACATAGAACGATCGGATGATGCCGGTCCGGAAGTCGTCCGGGTTCCGCCCGTCTTCGGCCACCGCGGCGCGGTAGGGGTCGAGCACTTCTGCTCGCTGCCCCTGAGGGAGCAGGTTGGTGCCGAACCTGGCCGCCCGCAGCGCCCCCGGCGTACTCATCGCCGCAATCCACAGCGGTGGACCGCCGGGCTGGACCGGCTTGGGGTGCACGTCCACATCGGACATCCGGTAGCGCTTTCCCGCATAGCTGAACGGCCCGTCTCCCCAGGCCAGTCGGAGAATGTCGATACCTTCCTCGGTCATCGACACGCGGTTCTTCAGCGGAACGCCGAACGCTTCAAACTCTTCCGGCACGTACCCCATGCCGATGCCTAGCTCCATACGCCCGTTGCTGATGTTGTCCAGGACCGCCATCTCCTCGGCCAGGCGCAGCGGATGATAGAGCGGCATCAGCGCTATGTCGGTAGAGATCCGGATCTGTTCGGTGCGAGCGGCGATCGCCCCGGCCAGTGGCTGAAACGCCGGCAGGTATCCGTCGGCCAGGAAATGGTGTTCGGTGAACCACACGTGATCGAAACCGAATTGGTCGGCCAGCACCGCCTGTTCGATCGTGGCCGCGTAGACGTCGGTCATGCTCAACGAGCTGTCCGGCGTTCGCCGGCAGTCGTACATCACGCCGAATCGGAACGTTGGTGCCATACAACGGGTGTAGCGCAGTCAGAACGACTCGATCAATACTCCTCCGACGGTTCCGACAGCCCGAACACAACACCCTGATTGTCAACGCACATCGCGTGGCGACCTTCGGGCCCCTCCCCCGCCGGTTCTGCCGTGCCGCCGAGCCGACGAATCGTGGTGATCGCCCGGTCGAGGTCGGTCACCCGGAAGAACAACTCCGGGTGGCTACCTTCGCGGCCGCCGCCGATGCCGCCGTCTGGCAGCCGGTTCTCCACGTGCATCCCACCCTGGTTGCCGGGGTTGCCGAACTCCCACCCGAACAGCTCCTGGTAGAACGCCTTCGACTGCGCCGCCTGTGGTGCGGGTAGCGACCAGTAGAACAACTCGCCGCTCTCGGTCGACCGGCGAGCCGCCTGGCGATATGCCGCTGTCGGCACCTGCACCGAGAAGGCGACGCCCTGAGGGTCGACGCAGTCAGAGGACCAACCGGAGTCATAGTGCACCGGCTC
Organism: uncultured Acidimicrobiaceae bacterium; assembly: GCA_964609665.1. Taxonomy (GTDB): domain Bacteria; phylum Actinomycetota; class Acidimicrobiia; order Acidimicrobiales; family SZUA-35; genus JAHELU01. The sequence continues at coordinate 14,134 of CAZSTV010000054.1, read as the reverse complement.
CGTTGCGGTGCCGCCGAGCTCACGGACTTTCACCACGGCCGCCTCGATGTCATCAACCTCAATCCACACTCGTGGATTGGTCGAGTCGTTCGATGCAAGACCCATCGGCGGGTACACGTTTGCAACGTGGTAACCGGCGTCCCCCTGATGCAGCTCCCAGTCGAACACCTGACGGTAGAACTCGCCGGCCAGGTCAACATCTGCGGCGGGCAACGTGAAGTAGAAGAGCGATCCATGGTTGGAGCGCCCAGCAACACCTGACGGGCCGGAACTGTCCCCGTCAGAGGTCAACAGCTCACCAAGTTCACCGATCACCTGGGCTCGGAGCTGCTCGGCAAAGTCGGGGCGAGGAGTTGCTGGCGGGTCCTCACCGAAGAGTGTTTCGAATGGATCAGACATCCGACCCTCCGTACTGCTGGTAGGCCTGTCGAAATGCGGCCTTCGATCTGGTAAGTAGTGCCTCGGTCGCCCCGAGGGTTCTGTCGAGGTGGCTTGCCACCTGCGCAACCGGCAACCCATCGAGGTAGCGAAGGGTCAGCGCCGCCCGATGCTGAGGAGCGAGCGTTGCCAGGACGTCGTTTGAGACCTGCTGGTCGATCACCCGCTCCCACCCGTCCGGCGGTTCGGTCAGCTCACCGGCGATGGCCTGTAGCCGCCGGTTCTCCCGCTCCTGTCGCCGCCAATGGTCAACCAATTTGTGACGGGCAATGCCGATCAACCAGCCGACGGTGACCATCTGCACCTTCTCGGCCTTTATCGACCCCACCGCGGCAAGAAACACCTCCGAGGTGATCTCCTCGGCAACAAGTCTGCTTCGACACCGCCGAAGCAGATAGCCGTGCACCTCGGGGAGCGCCTCGTCATACAGACGCAGGAACTCGCTAGCGGCATCCTGGGTCGATGTAACCCGGCCGCCGTCGGCTTCTGGACTCTCCATATCTCCCCCATCGTTCCACACGCCCGGAACCCGACGGAGATGTTCGAGGTTTTTTCGGTCGGCCTGGCCGCGGCGGCAGGTCGGTGGCGTTACGGGGCGTGGCGGTTGGGGCCCGGATCCTCGCCGGTGCTTGCAATGGCCAGGCGGCCGAGGAAGTAGGTCCAGCCATCGTTGTGGTCTCCCGAGAGCGCCACCGGCAGGCCGGTGTGGCGTAGCTCGAGATCGGTGGTGTTGTCCTGTGCTGTCGCCAGGGTGATGGTCACGGTGGTAGAGCCTGGAGGAATGGCGTCGCTGCCATCCCACCCGAAGGTGAAGACCACTTTCTTGGGCCTATCAACTTCCAGATACTCACCAGACGCAGAATCGGTCCCGTTGGCGTCAAACCAGAACTTGCCACCGGGCCTCGGGTCAATGTCTACGGCGACACCGAGCCACCGCAGCATCTTTGCCGGATCGACCAGGTAGTCGAACAGTGTTTCCGGTGGCGCGGCAACGTGTTGGGAGACGACGATCTCCTGACCGTCTCCGTCCTCGGCGCCTCCGGGCGTTCCCGTGATGGCAGATTCCGCATCGCTCATTTTTTCGGTGTCTCCTTCCGGCTGTTCCAAGCCTCGCGGCCGGCTTCTACCGCCAAGTCGTTCAGGGCTGCGCCCCACATCTCGGTCATCCACTGCGACAGTTCCGCAAGGCCTTCGGGTCGCGCTCGGTAAAACCGGCGCGTCCCTTCGTTCCGCACGGTCACCAGCTCCGCGTCGGCCAGAACCCGAAGGTGCTGGCTGACGGCAGGGCGGCTGACGGTGAACGCCGCGGCGATGTCTCCGACCGTTCGTTCTTCGTCGCGAACCAGACCGAGAATCTCTCGCCGTATCGGCTCCCCGAGTGCTCGTGCTGCGGCATCCACTTTTCCAACTGTAGCTGAATACGTAAGCCTATGCTAACGTAAGCAATCGCTTACCAATTCACAAGCAAATTGAATCCAGATAGAGGGAGCAAGATGACCGACCAGGCAACCGCCAATACACAGCCCGCCGAAATGATCGCCGCGCTTGGAGAGATCTACGACAATGCCAATCGCTTGATCGCCGAGGTGACACCGCAACAGTGGACCTCCCAGACCCCGTGCTCGGAATGGAACGTGCGGGACCTGGTGAACCACATGACCGGCACCACCAAGTTTTTTGTTATCTCCGCCCGCCGGGGAACCCCCGCCGACGCTCCAGACGCTGACCACCTCGGCGACGATCCTGCCGCAGCGTTCGCCGCAGCGGCCACCGAGAGCTTGAAGACCTGGCAGAGCGCGGGAGCTGTCGACGGCATGGTGTCACTGCCCTTTGAGATGCCGGCCATCGTCGCGCTTGGCATCAACCTGATCGACATCGGCACCCACTGCTGGGACATCGCCGAAGCGGTCGGCGCGGACCACGGCCTCACTACTAGTTTGGTCTCCATGATCGACCATTGGAACCGTGAAGTGGTGACCGACCAGGTCCGCTCCGGAGGCGGTTTCGGTGAACCTCTCACCCCGACCGATACCGGTGACCTGTCCACCATGCTGGCCTTTGTTGGCAGGTTGGGCTGAACATGCGCTACACACGATTTACCGACGAATCCCAGGCGTACACCGATGCCCGGGAGGCGCTTCGTGTCGCCGAGGGTGAACTGATCACCCAGCGGGAGCGGGTGGCGGAATTGCGGCGCAAGCTCCCCCGAGGTGCAACCGTTGAGGACTACGTCTTCACCGAAGGCCCGGCGGATCTCAATGCCGGCGATGCGCCGACCGAGGTCAGGCTCAGCGAGCTGTTCAGCGGGCCCGACCGCTCGGTGGTCACGTTGCAACTGATGTACGGCAAGGCCCAGACCCACCCCTGCCCCATGTGCTCCATGTGGCTCGACGGATTGAACGGCGTTGCCGACCATCTACGACAACGGGTGGACTTTGTCGTCGTGGCCGCGGCAGAGCTCGACGCGCTGCGGGCCCACGGGCGGGACCGGGGGTGGGACAACCTCCGGCTGCTCAGCGCGGCCAACAACACGCTGAAGTTCGACAGCGGAAGCGAGGACGAAGATGGCAACCAAACGTCGACCTTCTCGGTGTTCGGAACCGAGGACGGCGTGCTGTTCCACAGCTACTCGGCCCACCCGCAATGGAGCGACTCCGACTACCAGCGGGGCCTCGACCTGATGAGCCCTGTCTGGAACATCTTCGACCTGACGCCACAGGGCCGCGGCGACTGGTACGCCGGGCTGAGCTACGACCAGTGACGGTGACCAGTGATGGCGGTCGGTGCCCGGCGGGCGCCGCCTAGAATTCACCGGTGACCAAAGCGACGAAGCAACCGGCCGTGGTGTTCATCCACGCCCACCCCGACGACGAGTGCATTCTCACCGGCGCCACGCTGGCCAAGGCAGCCGATGCGGGGCTGCGAACCATCGTGGTCTACGGCACCCGCGGAGACGCCGGGGAAACCAACGCGGAGCTCGGTGGCGAGACCCTCGGCGAGCGGCGGGTCCGGGAGGCCGAGGCGGCCTGTGCTGACCTTGGCGTCGCCCGCATCGAATGGCTGCCATACGCCGACTCCGGCATGGCGGGCACAGAAACCACCGCCAATCCGGAAGCGTTCTCCAACGCGGAGCCGGTTGCAGTGGCAGCCGTGATCGCCGAGCGGTTGGCCGACGAAGACGTCGCCGCGGTCATCGGATATGACGAGAACGGCACCTACGGCCACCCCGATCACATCCAGGTCCACCACGTTGCCAACGCTGCGGTGATCAGCTTGGCGGGCGACTGGGTCCTGCAGGCCACCTACAACAGGGAGTACCTGGCGGCGCTGCCCGATGCTGATGGCACCCTCGACCCAAACTTCGCCGCACCCGAGGCGGACCTTACCCATTTCGTTGACGGTGAGCAGTGGCTTCTCGCCAAGATCTCGGCAACCGCCAACCACCAGTCTCAGGTCCCCGACGACTGGGACAGCGAGAACCCGGACATCGAGGGGTTTCGGACGAGGTTCGGCACGGAGTGGTTCATCGCCGACTCGCCGACGGGAGCGTCGGACCTTGGCATTCTGGAGTCCGTCCTGGAACCAAAGCACGCATGGTCCGGCCAGTAGCGGCGCACCTGCCGGAATGGCAGGGCACTTCCGGCGGTTCTACTCCGGTGTCTCGGTGAACGCCGAGCCAACCCACTCACCATGACCATTCACACTCAGCTGCGGGGCAGAAACCTCCTCAACGATCCGGCGCTCAACAAGGGCACCGCCTTCTCCACCGATGAACGGCGGGCCCTGGAGATAGAGGGTCTGCTCCCCGCCAAGGTCGAAGACATCGATGAGCAGTGCCTTCGCAGCCGAGCCAAGTACGACCGATTGCACGACGACCTGGAGCGCCACATCTTTCTCCGGGCCCTGCACGACACCAACACCACGCTGTTCTACGCCTTTGTCGAGCAACACTTCGCCGAGATGCTCCCGGTGCTCTACACCCCAACGGTAGGACTGGCCTGCCAGGAATTCAGCAACATCTACCGTCGACCGCACGGACTGTTTCTCAGCTACCCGGAACGAGACCGCATCGTTGAACAGCTACAGCAGGTCGAGGGCGATGTTGACGTCATCGTCGTGACCGATGGCGAACGGATCCTGGGCCTCGGTGACCTCGGCGTCGGCGGGATGGGCATTCCCATCGGAAAGCTTGCGCTGTATACCGCGGCCGGCGGGTTGGACCCGCAGCGTTCACTTCCGGTGTTTCTCGACGTTGGCACCAACAACCAGGAACTCCTCGACGATCCGCTGTACCTCGGGTGGCGACACGAGCGGATCGTCGGAGATGAATATGAGGACTTCGTCGGCGAGTTCGTCGCTGCGGTCAACGACCGCTTTCCGGGTGTGCTCCTCCAGTGGGAGGACTTCGCCGGGACCCACGCCACTCCCCTGCTGCACCGGTTCCGAGATCAGATCCTCAGTTTCAACGACGACATTCAGGGGACCGCAGCGGTGGCCTTGGCTGCAATTCAGGCGGCGGTTGCGGCCGCCGGGTCAACCATTGGCGAACAGCGGATCTGCATCGTCGGAGCCGGTTCCGCCGGGAGCGGCATCGCTTCGATGCTGGCGGAGGCAATGGCCGCAGACGGCACCACCGCGGCGACCGATCGGCTGTACCTGACCGATGTGAACGGGCTCCTGCACGACGGTCGGGATGACCTTGCGCCTTTCCAGCAACCATTCGCACAACGATGGGAGAACGTGCAGGCCTGGGCGAACCCGGCCGGCAATACACCACTGGCCGATGTGATGGAGCACGCGCAGCCGACGATTCTGGTCGGGGTATCGGGCCAGCCCGGCCTCTTCACCGAGGCAATCGTCAGATCGATGGCTGACAACCACGAACGCCCGATCATCCTGCCGCTTTCCAACCCGACTAATCATGCCGAGGCGGTCCCCGAGGATCTGATGCGGTGGACCGACGGCCGGGCGCTGATCGCCACCGGTAGCCCCTTTGGGGAGGTGCACCACAACGGTGTGACCCACCAGGTCTCGCAGGCCAACAATGTCTATGTGTTCCCGGGCCTCGGCCTCGGCACCCTTGCGGTTGGGGCGACCAAGGTGACCGACAATATGTTGTTGGCCGCCGCCAAAGCCGTTGCGAATCCCAACCCGACCGCCGCGGGCCGCGGTGATGGTGTCCTGCCGCCCCTGGACCAGATTCACGAGGTCAGCCGCCGGATTGCGGTGGCGGTTGGGCGGGCGGCCCTTGCTGATGGGGTGTGTGAACCCGTGACCGACGAGGACATCACAGCCAAAGTCGAAGCGCAATGGTGGACGCCGACCTACCGGTCCATCGGCACGACCTGACGGGCAACGCTCGGCGGCTGTCCGGTGACCCGCTTGAAGGCTCGGCTGAACGCCGCCTCCGATTGATAACCGAGCCTGGTGGCCACCGCAGCGATGGAGAGCTGCTCCTCGCGTAGCAGGTCGACCGCAACGTTCATCCGCCACTGGGTGACGTACTGCATCGCCGATTGGCCGACCAGTTCGCTGAACCGAGCCGAAAACCCCGAGCGGGACATCGCCACCTCCGATGCGAGCGCCGCAACCGTCCAGTCTCGCTCCGGCTCGCGGTGGATCATGGCGATGGCATGGCCGATGACCGGGTCGCGGAGCGCTCCAAGCCAACCGGTCATCGCCGCCGGATCGTTCTCGATCCATGAACGGATGGCCTGGATGACCAGGATGTCGCAAAGCCGGGTCACCACCGCTTCCCCACCCGGCTTCGGCGTTCTGGTTTCGGCCGCCATCATCGACAGCACCGACGGCAGCCAGTGCCAATCGGACTCGGTCGACGGGTCGATCCTGATCATCTCGGGCAGCACCTTCACCAGAGCCCTGGCCACCGGATGGCCAAACCGAACAACCCCGCAGATCACGTTGGTGGTGTCACCACCGCCGCCGTGACGCAGGATTGCGTACTGGCGGCTGATGTAGTCGTGCGGCAGATCGAACACCACGGGCGTCGGTGAGTCCGGGTGGTCGAAGGCCCGGTGTCCAGCGCCGTGTGGGAGCACTGCTATCTCGCCCTGCCGGATGACGTGCTCCGCCCCGGTGGCATCCAACATGCGCACCGTCCCGCTGGTGACAACGTGGAACCAAATGCTGTCCGGGAGGTGCGGCATTTCAATCCCCCACGGAGCGCTCAACTCGGACGGGCAGTAGAACATCCCGTCCATCCGCAGGAACTGCAGCGCCTCGGCCAGCGGGTCGATGATGGTGGGAACTTCGCCGTTCGGTGCGTCTGGCACACCGTCGACGAGTGGCTCAACGGGTATGGCGGTATCGGACACGAACTGGCTCCAGGAGGTAGGTGGATTACTCGGCGTCGGCGAGGGTGGCAGCGGCGGCACAGGCAAGCGAGAAGACCGACGCAGCGGCACGCAGGGTGTGCCACCGGTTCCATGGCTGCTCGTACGCCGCTCGCTGCTCGGCGATCTGGCGATCATCGGCCGCGGCAAGATCAAAAGCGTCGAGCGCGTTGTTCAACGGCACATTGCCGCCAAAGGTCACCCCGAGTACGCCGACCAAATAGCTGACAGCTCCGACAGCCAACCAAAGGGCCCGACGGGCCTGGCCCGCTCGCCAGTGGAGGATGGCGGCCCCGCCGAGGACCATCGGCGGGATGAGGAACGTAATCACGAACCCGGGGTTGACGATGGCCCGGTTGATCGACTGCATGGTCGAGACGTAGTTGCGGTCCGAGATCCGAGCGGTGCCGGGGATGACCGAAACCGACCATCCGAAGAAGAGCCCGGCCATCAGTCCTGTCGACAGCACCGAGCAGAAGAGCAATACGGTCCGGGCGGTCATCGCACACCGCCCGTTTCAGCGGGGACCGAAACGCTCATCGCTCCGGTGTTCAACGGGTCTCGGATGAGGTCGATGATGCGGGCCCCTGGACCGTAGCTATGGAGCGTCTTTGGCTTGGCAACTCGGATGAAGCAGCCATCGGCCATGTCCAATGCACCGTGGCCTGCAACCCGCTTGAGTGCATTGGCGTCGAGGAGGCGAACTGCAGCCGGTGCGTCCATGGCGACAAGCTCGGCCGCTGCCTGGTAGTGGATGGTGAACGGCGGACCGACCGGCAGCCGTCGAAAGGCGATGCCGATACCGACCTTGCCTGTCGCTGCGATGTTGCGGGCCTTGCGGCTTGAGCGCGTGGTGTGAATCCACAGCTCGCCATCTACCGCCTGATAGACAACGCCTGCGGCGTGCGACCATCCGGCGGACGATGTTGTTGCGAGGGTGGCGAACGAACGCTTGTTAATGATCCGCAGCATCGCGTGGGCATGACGGAGTGGTGTTTGATTCGCCTTCTTCTGGCGAGGTTCGGTCTTGCTGGGCGTTGAGTGATTGATCTGTGTTGTGTGCATACCATCCAACCTGATGCACCGATGCCGGACTTTCTATAGTCCATCATCTCGAAAACATGATCATTCGTCCAGCGACCCCGGATCATCAGACACAGGAGCCATCAGACACAGGGGGCATCAGACGCGTTGAAGCTGAACGGCGTCAATGCCGCAACGGCTGCCTGTGGTGACTACCGCTGGTTAGCGACCGTTGACCGACCAGTGCCAGGGTTCGCTCGGCAGGTTGTACAGGCCGTACCTGTTGGCGTTGGCGTTCAGCCAGTTCCAACCTGGGCCGGACCGACTCCTGATGAGCGCACCGTTATAGGTGAAGTCGATGGCCTTGCCCTGCTCGTGCTGCGACCGGCCGGGACGGGCGGTCGGCGGCGAACATTGGCTGGAGCGCATCTCGTAGATGGCGAAATTCGAGGTGCCGCAGTTGGCTTTTCGAACCGCTATCTGGCGAGCGGGATCCCGGTAACCGCCGCCGGCAAGGTCAACCCCGGCCGCCGCAGCGTCCGATAGCAGCTGCCGAACGTTGTCAACGATGGAAACGTGGACCTCGATGCCCTTGGCCGCAACGACAATTTCGCTCTGCGGGACCGGAGCGGGAATGGATGAACCACCGGTCGATGGCGGGGCCGGGGCGGGCGCGCTCGCAAGCTGAGCGACCAGCGCGGCCGCCTCCTGCTCATCAACCTCGGTGCCGAGGCCGTCGCCGAGCCTGGCCAGAGCCGCCCGCTCGGAGAGCAAGTGGTCAAGGCGCTGTTCGGCCTTTGACGCCAGCTCACCCTGGGCTGTTCTGTCCTGCTCCAAGGCGGCGAGCTGTTCCTCGCTGGTCTGACGAGATTGCTCCGCCAGGGCGAGTGCCTCTTCGGTATCAGCCCGGCGGGCGACCAGGTCTTCACGGACGCCGGAGAGCCGATTCACAAAGTCAATGTCGGACTGGGTCGCCTTGGCAAGCATGGCCTGCATGCGGATCCCGACGTTGGGATCCGCGCCGATGACCAGCACGCCGCCATCGACCGTCTCGCCCTTGAAGGATCGGATGGCCTGATCGCTCAGGTTGAACTCGAGCTCGGAGACCAGGCCCTCAAGCTCTGCCACGTCTTCGGAGGCTGCTTCTGCCACGGCCTGTGCCGCAGCGAGGCGGCGGGTCGCAATGTCGACCTCTGCGGTTTGTGCTTTGACGTCGGCCTGGAGGACGGCGAGGGCGTTTGTCAGTTCGCCGAGCTGGGCGTTTGCTGCATCCACCTCGCGAGCCTTGGCCGATTCGGCGGCCTCAACCTTTTCCTGCCCAGCGCTTTCGGTACCTGTCGCTGCGACCGTGGTTGTGGTTTCTGCAACCGTCGTCTCCGACTCCGCAGCGACCGTGGTCTCCGATTCGGCCGGAACCGTGGTCTCGGCGGCCACCGTCGTGGTGGTCTCCGCAGCGACGGTTGTGGTGGTCGCTTCCGCCTCGGTGGTGGCGGTATTGGCCCCGCTCGGCACCGACGCGACAAGACAGAAGGCGAACAGCGCGGCCGCGCCAGTCCACCTACCACCACTGCGCCTGAACCGGGGTGGGAACGACGGGGCGTCCTTCACTTCCCGGTTGTGCAGAAGACCAGTGCCCGCCGGCAACTTCGAGTCCACAACCATCTAGCTGCAGTGTAATCGCGAGTCTCCATCGATGCTGCTCGCCCCCGCTCGTAGCGCTCGACTGGCAGCTCTCGGCCAAACCACCTACAATGTTGAAGTCGATGACGAAGGGAACACCAATGGCTTCCGGTACAGCGCTGGACATCACCCCGAGCGGACAGGCCTGCGGCGCTACCGTCCGGGGCCCGGACCTCGCCCGACCTCTTGATGAGCCAACCGTTGCGGCTATTCGCCAGGCCTGGCTCGACCACAAAGTCCTGGCGTTCCCCGACCAACACCTGAGCAACGACGACTTGGAGCGGTTCACCCTGCGCTTCGGACCATTCGGCGATGACCCGTTCTTTGCGGCGATCGACGGCCACCCGAACATCGCCGCCATCAGACGAACCGCCGATGAGACCTCGTCGCTGTTCGCCGAGAATTGGCATGCCGACTGGAGCTTCCAGGAGTTCCCACCGGACGGGACCTGTTTGTACGGCAAGATCATTCCACCCCACGGTGGTGACACGCTCTTCACCAACCAGCAGGCCGCGCTTGAGGCGATGCCTGCCGAGCTCCGGGACAAAGTGGACAACGCGATCGCCATTCACTCAGCCCGCGGCGGCTACGCACCGGATGGGACCTACGGCGACGACGACGCCTCGGACCGGTCCATGTCGATAAGGCCGAGCGACGAGGCCTACGCCACGCAGACCCCCCCCGTCGTCCGCACCCACCC
>CAZSTV010000054.1:0-3930 GCA_964609665.1 uncultured Acidimicrobiaceae bacterium | reverse complement strand
GACCCTCTACTCGGTTGCCGGGTACATCATCGGCTTCGAAAACATGAGCCAGGCCGAGAGCAACGAACTGCTCGGCGAAGTGTTCGCATGGCAGACCCAAGAGCAGTTCCAGTACCGCCACCGGTGGGAACCGAACATGTTGGTCATGTGGGACAACCGCTGTGTGCTGCACCGGGCGACCGGCGGCTACGAGGGTCACGAGCGGCTCCTCCACCGGACCACCATCGGATACAACCCGACGGTTCGCGCCAAGCCCACGGCCACCGGGGCTCCGGCCTAGCGCTGCCCAACTGTTCCCCTCCACCGAGGCTCTGCCACACTTGTGGACATGGCGGTACAGGGAGATGACGTAGAGGACTGGGCCACAGACTGGGACCACCACAACCCCGTTTGGGTCGACAATCCGTACCCGATCTGGGACGCGCTACGAGACCAGTGCCCAATCGCCCACACCGACCGCTACAACGACGGGACCTGGCTGCCGCTGCGCTTCGATGACCTGTCGGAGATCGCCCATGACACCGAGGCGTTTTCCAGCCAGCATGACGGTTTGACGGTTGGACAAACGGTGCCACGGCTGCGGTTTCCTCCCATCCACAACGACCCGCCCGAACACCATGGCCTACGTCGGGCCGTGCTGCCGTTCTTTGCACCGAAGCGCATCGCCGCCTGGGAGCCGGTGCTCGTCAGCGATTGCGAGACCCGCATGGAACGCATCGTGGCCCGTGGCAGCGGGGATGCGGCGCTCGACTACGCCCAGCACCTGCCGGTCACGGCGATCGCTGCGATTCTGGGAGTCGACCCCGCCGACGGTGACCAATTCCGGAGCTGGATCGTTGACGTGCTCGAGGTCGGCGCCCGTGACTCCACCATCCGGGACAACGCCCTTGGAGAGTTGACGGTGTACATGCGCAACGCCATCGCCCACCGCAAATCCGAGCCATCGGATGACCTGATCAGCCATCTGCTGCAGAGCGAGGTCGACGGCACACCGATCGAGGACGAGACCATCGAGCGCATGCTGATCTTGCAGCTCATCGCAGGCATCGACACCACCTGGAGTTCGATCGGCGCTGCGCTATGGCACCTGGCAACCCATGATGATGACCGCCGACGCCTGGTGGCTGAGCCCGACCTCATCCCGACCGCGATTGAAGAGTTGCTTCGGGCCTACGCTCCGGTGTCACTCGTTCGCAGAGTCGCCAAAGAGGCAACCGTCAACGGTGTCGAGATGCACCCCGGAGACAGCGTGTTGATGAGCTTCCCCATCGCCTGTCGGGATCCGGAGATTTTCGATCAACCGAACGAGGTGATCATCGACCGCCAGCGCAACCGCCACCCTGCATTCGGGCTTGGCGTTCACCGCTGCCTCGGCTCAAACCTGGCTCGTTCGGAGATGAACGTTGCGGTCGCCACATGGCTCCGCCACGCCCCGGAGTTCCGCCTGGCCCCCGATGCCGACGTTCGCTGGTCCGAGGGCCAGATCCGTGGGCCACGAACCGTGCCCATCGTCATCGACTAGCGATCCGTAACGACTCGGGCAGAAATCTTCCGAAACGCCTTAATCGGATGCGATCTTCATCCGAAAGCCTCAAGAAGAAGTACGGCAGACTTGAACTTCTTTTCGCTGCCTCGTGCTGGATGCCTAGAGGAGAGACGGTGTGAAGCTCGCACTTACACGACGACGCCACGACGATCACTACGACCAATCGCAGGGCATCGATGAGCCAACCGCCCACGGCGCCGGTGACACGGACGAGAACACCCAGATCCTCGACTCGCTCAACCGCTCGCAGGCTGTCATCAAGTTCAAGCCGGACGGGACGATCATCCACGCCAACCAGAACTTCCTGGCCACCCTCGGATATGGGCTGGATGAAATTCAGGGCCGGCATCACCGCATGTTCGTGGACCCCATCTACGCCGAGTCGGTGGAGTACGCCGAGTTCTGGGCCAGTCTGAATAGAGGTGAGTTCAAGTCCGCTGAGTTCGAGCGGTTTGGCAAGCATGGCCAGTCGGCGTGGATTCAAGCCACCTACAACCCGGTCTTTGACGAGGCTGGCGAGGTCATCATGGTGATCAAGTTCGCCACCGACATCACCCGGCAGAAGCAGTCGCAGTTCGAAATCCAGAACCGATCCCAAGCCGTGATCGAGTTCAAACCGGACGGCACCATCATCACTGCCAACAGTCTCTTTCTCGACACCGTTGGCTACTCCCTCGATGAGATCCGCGGGCAACATCACAGCATGTTCATGCCGCCCGGCGAGGCGGACACCACCGAGTACCGAGAGTTTTGGCCGTCGCTGGCCGCCGGGACGTTCAAACAGGGCCGCTTTCACCGCCAAACCAAGGCCGGCGAACTCATCTGGCTCCAGGGGGCATACAACCCGGTCCTCGACCAAAACGGCGACGTGATCGGCGTCACCAAGGGCGTTGCCAACATCACAAGCCAGGTCCAGGCCCAGGAGAACTCGGACCGCATCGGCGCTTCCATCGCCTCCGGTGTCGCCGAGATGACGTCCGCCATTTCCGAGATCGCTCAGAACATCAACCGCACCGCCAGCCTGGCCCAGGACGCGGAAACCGACGCTGCCGATGCAGGCAACATGGTGGCTCAGCTCAACCACAGCGGCGAGACCATCGGTCGGGTTGTCGAGGTCATCCAGAGCTTGGCCGAGCAGACCAACATGCTTGCCCTGAACGCGACGATTGAAGCGGCCAGGGCTGGCGAGGCTGGTCGGGGGTTCGCCGTTGTGGCAAACGAGGTCAAAGACCTTGCAACGCAAACCGCACAGGCAACCGCCAACATCGACTCCAGCATTCAGGCGATCCAGACCGAGGTGTCGAACGTGGTGTCGACCATCGAAGGCATCGTCGGTGCGGTCTCAGAGGTGTCGGAGCACACCACCACAGTGGCGGCCGCGGTCGAGGAACAGTCCTGCTTGATGAGTGAAATCAACCACTCGGCCACCGAGTTGACCGAAATCCACCGATCTCACGCCTGAGGAACCGGCGCCAGCACCGCTTCTCCAATAAATCTCCTCGCCTTCTTCAAACCCCTTCAGAACTGATCGTTCAAGCTGCCAGTACAGGGAAATCACCTCGACTGGAGCGAACAATGATCACCATAGAAAGCACATACAACGGGCCCGCAGGATGGGGCCACGGGGGTACCGCAGCAGGACATTTTGCTGCCAACGTCGAACCTGACGGCGCAACGGTCCGGTTCCACAACCCGGTCCCGCTCGGCGCCGCCATGACCATGGAGCGGACCGAGAAGGGTGTGACCTTCCACCACGACGGTGAAGCGATCGCCACCGCCCGAGACCTGGAGCGACCACTTTCGGTCGGTCGTTTCCCCTCGGTTGATCAGTGGGCGGTCGATGCGGCGCAGCGGCGCTGGCTCGACGCCCGAGACGGCCTACATATGGCACCGACCTGTTACGCCTGCGGCCATCAGCGGCGGTCCGGCGGCTTGCAATTGCGGCCGGGGCCTGTCGGCGTTGACGGCGTCCACGCCACCAACTGGGAGCCGGAGGGCGACGGACGCCTCCCGTCCTGGCTGCTGTGGGCCGCAATGGACTGCCCCACCGGGTTTCCGGCGTTTCATCACGTCGATGCCGATGAAGGCGTCGTCACCGGCGAACTGTCGGTCCAGGTGTTGCGGCCGGTCATGGCTGGCGAACGCTACACAATCCTCAGCCGCCGGGTCGGCGGCGAAGGGCGGCGTCACGACACCGAGGCCATGCTGCTCGGTCCCGATGGTTCATCGTTGGCTCTCGCCACCGCCACCTGGATCACCGTGCCACTGGCGGCGGTGCTCCCCGAACTCGCAAAGGCCTCGTGATCGCAATGTCTGCCACGCTTCTTTGCGATGCCCCCGCACCAGGGTCAGTGCTCGAACCGGCACTCGAGTCGATGCTTGAG
>CAZSTV010000053.1:23247-27247 GCA_964609665.1 uncultured Acidimicrobiaceae bacterium | reverse complement strand
TTCCTTGTCGGATCGAACCGTTCAAACGGTTCAGATGGTGGTGAGAAAACCTAGTCGAGGGGTGAACCGTTCGCGGGGTGTGGCTCGACAGTGGGGTATGAGCGTGATCAATCCTGCGAATTTCCCGCCCATCGATCAAGGGCCGCCATTCGTGGCACCCGGCAGCCGGGCCGGGAACCGGCCGCCGGTGACGAGCGGACCTCCGGTCGAGGACTGGCCGCCGCCGGTAGGGCCGCCGTCGTCGTCGACGAAACCGCCGTTGCAGTTGCGGGCGAAGCGGTGGGCGTTGTCGATCGGGGCGTTGGCCATCATCGCCACGGCGTTGGTGATGGACTGGGACGGAGCGCTGGTCGTTCCACTGCTGTTCGTCCTTGTTGTGCCGTTCGAGAAGCTGTTTCCTCGGCACCGCCAGAAGCTACGTCGGCCCCAGGTTGGCACCGACATCGGCTACGCCCTGGCCGGTCCGGTGCTGTCCGGTATTGGGCTTTTGGCGGGAGGGATTGTGGCAATCATCAGCCTGGCTTGGCTGCCGGGGCTCGCGCTGCGTCCGCTTGTCTCCATGATCCCAGCGGTTGCCATGCCGTTTGTCGGCATCGCCATGTTCGACCTGGCGATCTACTGGACCCACCGTTGGTATCACGAAGTGCCGTTTCTCTGGCGCTTCCACGCCGTGCATCATTCGCCGGAGCACATGGACTGGATCAGTGGTTTTCGTAACCATCCCTTCGACGGCACCCTGATCGCCCCGGCGTTCGCCTTTCTGATTGCCGCTGGGTTCTCGGCAGAATTCACCGGAGCTCTGGCGGTGATCCAGATCGTGCTTGGCATCTTCCTCCACGCCAATGTGCGTTGGCGTCTTCGCCCGCTACACCGGCTGCTCATCACCCCGGAGTTTCATCACTGGCACCACGCCAATGAACCCGGGGCGATCAACTCGAACTACTCGGTATTTCTGCCGGCGTGGGACCAGCTGTTCGGCACCTACTTCATGCCGAAACATCGCAGGCCCCAGACCTACGGCGTTACCGAATACATGCCGACCGGGATGGTGGCGCAGCTGTGGCATCCGCTGCGGGGGATGGGCAATCCGCTTCGGCTGGTGCGCCATCCCATTCGATCGACAAAAGCAATGTTTCGCTTCGCTTGGCGCCTGCTGGGTGAGATGAAGCGGTCGGCACTGCGGCCCCGTCGTCGTTCCCCGGAGGACCTCGGTCCAGATTTCCCGGCCGGCGCGACCGTTCAGGATCTGTGGCGGGCACCAGAGGTTGCCGGGCACTGGGTGCAAACGCCCGAGGTCTACGAGCGGCAGTAGCGGTCGTAGAGAACCTCGGCCAGCGCCGCCAGCTCGAATTGCACGGTCTCCGGTGGATCGACCACCTCCACCCGTAGGCCAAAGCCCGCAATTTGGCCGGCGAAGGAATGCTCGTTGTGCGCCTCGATGGTGATGGGTAGCCGACCGTCCGGCAGCGGATCACCATCGGTGGTGACGTTCTGGGCGCCAAACGACCATCGCAGCGGGTAGAGCATGTTCGGGTCGGCGAGCACCTTGACGGTGACGGTGCTGGTGGTCCGGTATTGCTCCACTGCGGTGACGATGTTCTCCCACGCCTTGTCCAGGTCAAACCCCGGCGGTCTGATCGCCGGAAGGTCCAGCGTCTCGACGCCGCGGACCCGGCCAACCCGGTAGGTCCGAATCTCCGATTCCTGGTCGGCTCGTTCCGGTTCGGTTGCCGCTAGGAGATACCAAACGTTGCGCTTTGTGACCAGGCCGAGCGGATGAACCGTACGAACCCGGCGGGCCGAGTTGCGGTTCTCGTAGTCGAGGTCGATGCGTCTTGCTCTCACCACCGCGTCGGTCAGCTGGTCCAGAAACCGCGGCTGTCCTGGCTGGTGTACCTGGCCCCAGCCGCTTCGGTCGATTTTGAATGCGGTGGTGGCCGCTTCCGCCTCGGCCTGGAAGGGTTCCGGTAGCGCCGAGGTCAGTTTTTGGAGAGCCGACTTCAGTTCCGGCGTTGCGGCGACCGCCGGACCAGCGGCGAGAAACAGCGCTCGGGCTTCGTCGGCGGACAGGCCGGTCAGGTCGGTGGAGGCGCCGCCGATCAACTCCCAGCCACCGCCCCGGCCGTGGGTGGAGTAGAGCGGCACGCCGCTCATGGCCAGCGCCTCGAGGTCACGTCGAGCTGTTCGCTGGGAGATTTCCAGCTCCGCTGCAACCTCGGCAGCGGTCACTCGGCCTCGTCGTTGCAACAGCAGTAGGAGGGCGATGAGCCGGTCGGCACGCATATTTCGATTGTTTCATACAAAGTGGCCAATGGATGGCCACTTTAAGAATCACACTGGTGTCATGACTGAATCAAACCAACCAACCCCCGACGATCCTCGCTTTGCTTTTGCCACCGTTACCGAAGCGGTCGGCTCGCTGATCGAGGCCATCGAGAGCGCGGACCCAAGCGTGCTGAACGGGTCAACGCCCTGCTCGGAGTTCACGGTTGAAGACCTGCTCGACCACGTGATCATGGTGATGCGCCGGGTTGCCGTCATCGGCAACGGTGGCCACTTCTCGGAGATCGATCAGGAGCGCATCGGCGCAGAATGGGCGAAGACGTTCCGCGCCGCGGCCCACGACGTGATGCTCGCCTGGACCGACGCTGCCAAGCTGGAGCAGATGTTCGAGGTGCCATGGGGAGAGATCCCGGGCGCCCCGTTGATGTACACCTACAGCGGTGAACTGGCGGTACACGGATGGGACCTCGGCACCGCAACCGGGATCGAGTTCTCCGTGGCGGACGAGGTACTCCAGGGGCCGCTCGTGGCGGTGAAGTTCATCCCGGCCGAGGGTCGGGAAACGCCGGAAATGCCGTTCGACCCGGTGGTCGACCCCGGGCCCGATGCTCCGGTGCTCGACCAGATGGCCGGTTGGATGGGTCGCCCAGTCAACGGTTGAGGTCAACGGCTGACCGCCGGACCAGATCGAAAGGATCCATCATCGATGCACGGACACAATTATCACAGCACGCTCATCGCCGTTGCCGACGACTGTCCCGTCACCGAGTCAAAAGTGCCTGCGCTGAGAGGCGGCCGAAAGACCGTCGCTGTCCTGCAGTACGAAATGCTCAGCGACAATCCGTTCGGCCACACCCAGGAAGAGGTCTTGTTCGAGGTGTGGCGGGCACGGCAGCCTCCGGACACCGTGCCGGAAGACCTGGCCGCTGACGAGCTTGACGCACTGCGGACCGAGTTCTTCGGAAAGGGCCAGCCGTGTCTTCGGGCCTCGCCGCTCACCAAGACCCACGGCTGGGGTGTGCTCTTCGACGAACAGGGCCGGGCGGCGCTGTGCGCCATGGAGTCCGACGCCTACGCAACGGCGCTGGCCGATGACTCGCTCACCCACCTCAAGGCGATGCGCTCCAAGCGGGCCTGACAAACGCCCAGCCACCGAATTCACCCCGACGGCCCGCCGTCGGGGTGCTACGGTGTTTGGTGATGAAGTAAGCACCTGTCCTCGTCCGTTCGGCAGACCGTCGGTCCGCCACGCTCTTGGAAGGTTCGCTGTTGTCGAATTCTCGCTCTTCTTCTCACCAACGATTGTCCCCGTTCTCGCTGACCCTTCGCCAGGTCAGTGTGTCCCGGGCCGATCGGCCGATTCTGGTTGACGTCGACCTGACGTTCACCGAACGGTCCCGAGCGGCGCTCGTCGGTCCGAACGGTGTCGGCAAGTCGACGCTGCTACGGATCATCGCCGGTCGCCTCGATCCAATGGTCGGCTCGATGGTTGCCGCCCCGCCGACCGCCACGGTCGGACTACTCGATCAGGAGGTCACCCCGGAGCCGGGGGTGACGGTTCGGCGTTTCGTTGCAGATCAGCTCGGCGTGTCGGCCGCCGAAGCGGAATTGGGACGCGCGTCGGAGGCGCTGGCGAACGAGTCGGCAGCTGACTCTTCGGACCGCTACGAGCGGGCATTGGAGCGTTACCTCGCGCTCGGCGCCTCAGATCTTGATG
>CAZSTV010000053.1:9823-23147 GCA_964609665.1 uncultured Acidimicrobiaceae bacterium | reverse complement strand
CGCTACGAGCGGGCATTGGAGCGTTACCTCGCGCTCGGCGCCTCAGATCTTGATGCCCGTCTTGACCAGGTCGCTGATGACCTCGGCCTCGCAGAGCGACTGCTCGATGTTGAGGCGGCCAACCTGTCCGGCGGGGAGCGTGAACGGGTTGGTCTGGCCCTTGTGATGCTCAGTCGGTTCGATCTGACACTGCTGGACGAGCCAACGAACAACCTGGACCTTGACGGACTGGACCGGTTGGAGCGGTGGGTGGCGAACCACACCGGCGGTCTTGTCGTGGTTTCGCATGACCGGGCGTTCCTGGAGCGGGCGGTGACAACGGTGATTGAAATCGACCATCACCACCACACCGTTGCGGAGTTCGGCGGCGGTTGGTCGGCCTTCCTGGCCGAACGGGAGACCGCAGCGGCCCTCGCTCAGGAGCGCTACGACGGGTACGTCACCGAGCGGGGACGGCTCGCCGGTCGAGCCCAAACCCAGCGGGAATGGGCGGCCAGGGGGTTGAGCCGAGCCAAGAAGAACCCGGCGGACGGCGACAAGCACCGCCGCAACTACGAGATGGCTCAGACCGAAAAGATGGTTGGCAAGGCCAAGGCGACACAGCGGGCGATCGAACGGCTCGATGTGGTGGAGAAACCATGGCAGCCGTGGGACTTGCGCTTCACCATTGACCGGGCGCCGCGCAGTGCCAACGTCGTCGCAGCGTTAGACCGTGCGGTGCTGACCCGAGGCGATTTTGTTCTCGGCCCGCTCGACATTGAGATCCAGTGGGCCGAACGGGTGGCCGTCGTCGGCGCCAACGGGTCCGGCAAATCCACGCTGGTGGACGCCATGCTCGGCCGGCTGTTGCCGACATCGGGACAGGTGAAGCTGGGCTCCGGAGTGATCGTCGGTGAGCTTGACCAGTCCCGGTCCGGCTTCGGGTCTGAGCAGCCCTTGATCGAGGAGTTCCAGGAACACAGCGGGCTAGTGGTTGACGAGGCGCGATCTGTCCTCGCCAAGTTCGGCCTGGATGCCGAGGCGGTCTTTCGGCCCGCATCTTCACTGTCGCCGGGGGAGCGGACCCGGGCGCAGCTGGCGTTGTTTCAGGCCCGCGGGGTCAACCTTCTCGTGCTCGACGAACCGACAAACCACCTGGATTTACCCGCCATCGAGCAGCTGGAGTCCGCGCTCGCCGGCTTCGACGGCACGCTCGTCATGGTCACCCACGACCGTCGGCTGCTGGAAAACGTGGACCTGACGAGGAAGATCGATCTGTCGGCCGGGGCTTCTAGCTGACGAAGTGTGGCATGACCGACGAGCCGAACAGCTCTATCACCGACAGAGTCTCGTCGGCTGCCATTCCGCCAAGGTCAAACATGACCAGGTGGCGGTCGAGTCCGAGCAGCTCACCGATTTCACCAATGCGATTGGTCACCTCATCGGGAGTGCCGCAGATGGCGGTGGAACTTGTGAGGCGGTCAAAGTCGAACGAGGGCCAGCGTCCATCGGCCAGACTGGAATCGGCAAGGAGCGTACCAACGAAATCCCAGTAGGTGCTGTAGAACGGCTTCCACTCACGCCCCGATCCGGTGGTGACGTGACAGTGCGAGCAGGCCCCGACCATGGCTGCCGCTGGATCTCGGCCGTTCTCGGCCCATCGCTCTCGGTAGATCTTGGTCAGCGGAGCGAACAGCTCCGGGGTGCCGAAGACCGTTGGCAGCATCAGATGAGCGCCGACGTCGGCAGCGAGCGTTGCAGACTCCGTGGAACCAGCGCCGATCCACAGCGGCATCGGCCCGTGGGGGCGTGGGCGGGTGGTGTGCCCTCGCAGCGGCGCTCGGAACTGGCCTTCCCAGTGAACATCTTCTTCACGAAGCAGCCGATCGAGGAGCAGGATTGACTCGTCGTAGCGCTCTCGGGCGGTCTCGACCGGCTGGCCGAACCCCTCGTAGGTGTGGGCAAACAGGTTGCCTCGCCCGGTGACGATCTCTACCCGGCCGCCGCTCAGCGCATCGACGGTTGCGTAGTCCTCGGCCACCCTGACCGGATCCAGGT
Organism: uncultured Acidimicrobiaceae bacterium; assembly: GCA_964609665.1. Lineage (GTDB taxonomy): Bacteria > Actinomycetota > Acidimicrobiia > Acidimicrobiales > SZUA-35 > JAHELU01. The sequence continues at coordinate 21,110 of CAZSTV010000053.1, read as the reverse complement.
TGCCCGCCAGGGTTACAGCGGTGCTCAGCTGCAGCGTGGAGGTGCGTTCACCAATGGCTGCCAGCACCACCGGAGGAGCCGAGAGCATGTAGTGGCTGAAATGGTGCTCCCCGAGATGCACTGCGGTGAAGCCTAACGACTCCGCCAGTACAGCTTGGTCCACCAGGGACCGGTGGCGCTCGGCCTCGCTTACCGTTTCCCCGGTGTGGGGGTGCGGCAGCAAATCGCCCAACGACATCAGTCCAAATTCCATAGCTACTACATGACCTCCTTGGAGATGATCGTCTTCATGATCTCAGACGTCCCACCGTAAATTGTCGCGACCCGGGCATCGGCGTACGCCGGGCCAATCGGATACTCCGTCGTGAACCCGTAGCCGCCGAAGAGCTGTAAGCACTTGTCCGTCGCGCGGTTTTGTAACTCACTGCCCCACAGCTTGGCCATGGCCGCCTTGGCCGGGGTGAGTTCCCCGGCGTTCAACTCGGTCACGCAGGCGTCGATGAACGGCTGGGTGACCTCAACCTCGGTCGCCACCTCGGCCAGGGTGAACTTGGTGTTCTGGAAGGCAGCGATGGGTTGCCCGAACGCCTTCCGTTCCTTGACATAGTCAACGGTCCATTCCAGTGCGGTCTTCGCCACCGCCAGTCCCATCAGCCCGATTGAGAGGCGCTCCTGGGCGAGGTTGAACGAGAGGTACTCGAACGCCCGTCCCTCCTCGCCGAGCAGATTCGCGGCGGGGACCCGGACGTCGGTGAAGAACAGCTCGGCGGTGTCTGCAGAGTGCTGGCCGATCTTGTCGAGGTTTCGGCCCCGCTCAAAACCCTCCATGTCGCGCTCGACCACCAGAAGTGACATGCCACTGTGGCCACCCTCGGCGTTTGTCTTGGCGACGACGATGACCAGGTCGGAGTTGATGCCGTTGGTGATGAAGGTCTTGGCGCCGTTGAGGAGGTACTCGTCGCCGTCCTTGACCGCGGTGGTGGCAATCGATGCGAGGTCAGAACCGGTTCCGGGTTCGGTCATGGCGATAGCGGTGATCAGCTCACCTGAGGCAATGCCCGGCAACCAGCGCTTTGCCTGCTCGGGGTTGCAGTACTCGATGAAGTACGGGGTGGTGATGTCGTTGTGCAGGCTGATGCCGTTGCCGGCCCCGCCGGTTGCTCCGGCCGCCAGCTCCTCGTTGATGATGGCGTTGAAGCGAAAGTCCTTGGTGCCACCGCCACCGAACTCCTCCGGGACCGCCATTCCAAGGAACCCGTGCTTGCCCGCCGCTGCGTAGACCTCCCGGTCCATGATCCCGGCCGACTCGAACTCTTCACGGCGAGGGACCATCTCCGCCTCTACGAACGAGCGAAAACTCTCCCGAAACAGCTCGTGAGTCTCGTCATAGATCGATTGCATGACTGTTGCTCTCCCTGTTGACGCTTGCCCAATTGTTGATCGGCGCTGACCCATCGGTCAAAGCGTCGGTTATCGATGACCAACGGTACTATCGACAGGCTTCGACCTACGGATCAGCCGGTCTTCGAGATCGACGCTGCGGCGCCGGTCCCAGCCCGCCGTCCGAATACCGCTCCTGACGTGAGACCTGACCCGCCGGGGTACCCGGCGATGAACACTCCGCCGATGAGTTCGCCACAGGCAAAAAGGCCAGGAATCGGCTCGCCTCCGGGTCGCAGGACCGCACCGTTGTCATCAACCCGAAGCCCGCCGTAGGTAAAGGTGATCCCGCCGGTGACAGGAAACGCCTTGAATGGCGGCGTATCGATGGTCTGCGCCCAGTTGGATTTGGGCGGTTCGACTGCCGCCGCCTTGCCGTCTTTGACGGTGGGGTCAAACGGGACCGCCGGGTCGACAGCGGCGTTGTAGGCGTCGATGGTCTGTCTCGTTGCCGCTACGTCGATGCCGTCCATCTTTGCCAGCAGCCCGTCGAGGGTGTCGGCCTCGACGAAGTGTGCGTCGTGGAAGCGATACTCGCCATACAGCAGGTCGTCTACCTTGGCATCGAAGACCTGCCAGGCAAACTGGCCGGGCTGGCGCAGGACGGCACCACCAAATTGGGCGTAGGTGTAGTTGCGGAAGTCCCGGCCCTCGTCGACGAATCGTTGGCCATCGGCGTTGACCATGATGCCGAGGAAGTAGCAGATCTTGCGGTAGTTCTTCCGGTCGAAGTGGGGGATCTCGAGGTTGCCGTAGTTCGGCATGTGTTGGTCCATCGGTGTGGCGTGGCACCCGTCGAAGAACCCGTGCGGCTGGGCTCCGGCGGCCAGGGCAAGTTCGATGCCCGCTCCGGTGTTGTGCGGGGTGCCGCGAACCATGGCCCCATCCCACTCCGGTCCGAGGTGCTCGACTCGCAGCGCCCGGTTCGCTTCGAAGCCACCGCTGCCCAATACCACCGAGTTGGCCATAATGAGGTCGGTCCCCGACGGGGTCTCCACCTCGATGCCGACCACCGCTCCTTCATCGGTCAGGAGCCCGGTCATTGCGCACTCGTAGCGAATGGTGCCGCCCATACGCTCGAACACCTGACGCTCGGCGGTGACAAGTCCTTCGCCTTCGCCCGCGGCCGCCAGGGTGAGGCCACCCCAAAAGACATGGGTTCCGTTTCGCTCGAACGACTGCCGTTCGTAGATGGGCTCAAACTTCACCCCGTTGGCAGAGAGCCACTGCATGGTCGGCAACGACTCGTACACCAGGCTCTGCTGCTCGACCGAGAGCGGGTTGCCGTCGTTGAAGCCCAGCAGGTCGTCGGCGAATTGCCCGACCGGGTACGACCCGAAATCGGTGTTGGTGAGGCGGGGGTCGTTCGGGTCTGCGAGCAGTGGCAGCAGATCGTCCGCCCCGTCGTAGGCGAAGCGCATCGCTCCGGCGGTGTAGCGGCTGTTGCCACCGGCCATGGCCCGATCGGCCTTCTCCGCCATCAGCACGTCTGCTCCGGCCGCCCGTGCGGCGATTCCCGCGCACAGCGCGGCGTTTCCGGAACCGACGATGACGACATCGGTCTGTTGGACGGCCATGTTCTATCCGATCGGGTTGCCGATATTCACCGTGATCGCCAAGTCCTGCAGGTTCTCGATGGTCACCGGTGCTTCATAGATTGTGCCGTCGCTCGGGTCGGTCACCATGCAATTGAGTACCTCGCCGCTGGCGATGATGACGCTGGTGTCGCCGCAGTCAAAGTCCTCGGGCTGTGCCGCCAGGGTGGTCTGTTGCTGCAGCAGTCCCGCTGCGAAGGCCTCGACCTCTTGTACTTGGGTGGCGAGCAGCAGGTTGTCACTGGTGATAACCACGCTGGCCTCGTCGTCATCGACCGTGCCGGTGAATTCGATTGGGGTGAGCTGTCCGGGGCGGGCCATGCAGCTGAACGTGTCGCCCGCCTGAAGGTTCTGGCCACTGCAGGTGGCATCAAGGGGGCCAAGACCGATTTGGTCCGCCAGGTCTCCTTCGATCAGCTCTTCGCCTGCATCGAGGAAACCCTGGTCGCCCGCCGAGGAGAAAAAGTCCAGTGATCCGCTGCAGCCGCTCGCCAACGCGGCGATGACCAGGAACCACAACGAGGGGAACGGCAAAGCCACCCCAATCCTTCCGCCTTTACTACTACCCATTGCCTCCGCCTGGCCTCCAGCCGACCGCTGCACACGGTTGGTCGATTCGCCCGAAGCTAGGTTACTCGCAGTTCCCGGCCGGCAAGGAACGCGCTGCGTTCCGATTCGCACTGGTCGTGGACGAAGCAGACCTCATCGTGGTCGTTTGTCAGTCCCTCGGACTGCATGAAGGCGTATGCGGTGGTGGGGCCAAAGAACTTCCAGCCCCTCGACTTCAGCTCTTTTGCCAGTGCCTTTGAACGGTCGGTAAGCGCCGGAATGGTCGGTCCGTCTTCGCCATCATCACGGTCCGGGATCTCGACCGCCCACGACCAGATCCAGTCGACCAGCGACCCCTCGCCGTCCACCATCTCGCAGGCCCGCTGGGCGTTGTTGATGGTTGCCTCAATTTTGCCTCGGTGGCGGATTATCCCGGCGTTGCCAAGCAGTCGCTCGACGTCGGCCTCGGTGAATGACGCCACCTGCTCGAAGTCGAAGTTGGCGAACACGTTGCGGAACTCGTCGCGCTTGCGAAGAATCGTCAACCAACTCAGCCCCGACTGGAAGCCTTCGAGGCAGATCTTCTCGAACAGTCGGTGGGGGTCGGTGGTTGGCCGGCCCCATTCGTTGTCGTGGTAGTCGAGATAGTCATCATGGCCGGTCGGCCAACCACATCTGGTCACCATGGCCCCGAACGATAGTCGGCGAAGCGTCCGTCGATGGCGGTTGTACCATTCCACGATGCGAGCAGCGACGGCGGTACACGCGTGTGGGGTGGTGATGTGAGCGAGCGGAGTCGGTGGCGGGCCTGGCAGAGCCAGGAAGGGTCAAGGGCCTCGGTCATAGCGGTCATCAGCACGCTGGCCATTACCGGTCTCATCGTCGCTGTGGTGGGGACGAGCCCCAACTGGCCTCAGGTGAGGGAGCAGTTCTTCAGCTGGGATGACTTCAAGACGTCTGCTCCGGACGTGCTTGACGGCTTCCTGTTTGACGTTCAGCTGTTCGCCATCTCGATCATCACCATCCCCCTAGTCGCTCTGCTGGTTGCGGTCATGCGAAGCTTCCGCGGCCCGGCGTTCTTCCCCATCCGCGTGCTCGCCACCATCTACGTCGATGTGCTTCGCGGCATCCCGTTGATCCTGCTTGTGCTGCTGCTTGGCTTTGGCGTGCCCGCGCTGCGGATCCCCGGGCTGCCGACAGGCGCCGCCTTCTGGGGCATCACCGCCTTGACGCTGTCCTATGCCGCGTACACCGCCGAGATCTACCGGTCTGGCATCGACTCGGTTCCGGAGAGTCAGCGGGCATCCGCAAGAGCCATGGGGCTCACCCAGTGGCAGAGCATGCGGTACGCCATCTTGCCCCAGGCGATTCGCAACGTGATTCCGGCCCTGATGAATACTGTGGTCAGCCTGCAGAAGGACGTTGCGCTGCTGAGCATCCTCGGTATACGTGAAGCGGTGAGAGAGGCCCAGATCTACACGGCACGGACGTTCAACTACACGTCCTATGTCGTGGCGACGCTGCTGTTTCTTGCGGTGTCGATTCCGCTGGTTCGGTTTGTCGACTGGTACACGGCTCGGGAACGGGCCAGGCGCGGAACGGTTGGGACCTACTGATGGCCATGGTCGAGCTTGCCGGTGTGCACAAGAGCTTCGGGGAGACCCACGTCCTGCGGGGCATCGACCTTGCCGTCGATGAGCACCAGGTTGTCTGCCTGATCGGTTCCAGCGGCTGCGGGAAGTCGACGTTGCTGCGGACCATCAATCTCCTGGAGCCGATCGACGCTGGGGCGATCACCTTGACCGGGGAGACCATTAGCGATCCCGGGGTTGACGCAAACGCGGTGCGGCGGCGAATGGGCATTGTCTTCCAATCGTTCAACCTGTTTCCCCATCTGCGGGCGATCGACAACGTGACCCTCGGGCTCCGACGAGCGCTCGGCATGAGCAAGGCCGATGCGAACGCCAAAGCGATCCCCCTGCTGGAACAGCTCGGCCTTGGGAGCCACATCCGGTCCTACCCGAACAACCTGTCCGGCGGCCAGCAGCAGCGGGTTGCCATCTGTCGAGCGTTGGCCGCCGAGCCCGAACTGCTCCTGCTGGATGAGATCACCTCTGCACTTGACCCCGAGCTGGTCGGCGAGGTGCTTTCGGTCATCCGCCAACTCGCATCGGATGGCATGACGATGATCCTGGCCACCCACGAGATGGGGTTCGCCCGAGACGTTGCGGACAGCGTGGCGTTTCTCCACGAGGGCACGGTGCACGAGCAGTCCGCTCCCGCCGAACTGTTCACCAACCCGAGCCGGGAGCGCACCCAGGAGTTCCTGCAGCGCATCACCGAGGCCGGTCGCCTGTAGGAGCGTTAGAAGTTCGCAGGCCGGACCGGTTCGGTCTGGCCCGGCTGGCAACCACTCATGGTTCGGGTCCGCTCTGCCGATTGGCCAGGGTGAGGGTGGTCATCGTTCGAAATCCCAGATCCACCGGCGGATCCAACCAGCGGTTGGCCACGTGGCGCCGGTTGGGGGAAGAGCTGGGGGCCGAGATGTATGAGATCTCGCTCGACGTTGACTGGACCGCGCCGTTCCGCTCTTCGGGCACCGGTGCCGATGTGCTGGCAGGCCGAGCGGTGCCCGAGGCGCTGGCATGGTCAGCGGTCGACGTCCGTCGTCAACTTGAGGCGTTTCATCCTGACGTGGTGCTGCTGCAGACCCTACGAGCCCACACCGAGCTGATCGCGAGCGGGCCGTGGGTCACCGTGCTCGACTTCGTCGATCGACTGAGCGTCAGCTACCGCCAGCGGGCCGGGGCCTCGTCGCCCATCGCGGCCGCAGGCTTCCGAGCGTTGGCCCTCGCCCACGAGCGAGTGGAGCGAGCATCAGCAGGCTGGGACGTTCGCCGGGTCACCGCGGGACGGTCCGGGGCGGGTGCTCTTGGCATCCCCTGGATTCCCATCCTCGCCCCGAGCGAGGTGATGACCGTTGACCCGCCGCTCGACCCCGAATTCGACGCGGTCTTCTTCGGATCTCTCAACTACCCGCCCAACTACGAAGCGCTGCGATGGTTCGCCAACGCAGATGGCGTCGAGCAGCTGCGGGTGCTCGTAACCGGCAGCAACGCTCATCCCAGCGTTGCACCGCTGTGCGAGAAGATGGGTTGGACGTTTGAGCCCAACTATCGCGACGTGGCATCGCTTGGTGAGCGAGCCGCTGTGGCGGTCGTTCCGCTCGTTTCCGCTGCTGGCATTCAAATCAAAGTGCTCGAGGCTGCCGCACACGGGATTCCCCAGGTGGTGACACCGATGGCGATGCAAGGATTCGACCAGGCGTTCCCGGCGGTCCGGGCTACCGGCCATGGCGACATCGCCCTACTGGTCGCCGAGCTGAGCAAGGACTGGGAGCGACGCGAGGAACTGGCGCTGCTGGCAAAACGACACGTTGAATCCAACTACCAGGAGCCGGCCTGGGTGGACCAGGTCGAGCGACTCTTCACCCCGTAGCGCTACGTCCTACAGTTTCTCGCTGTTTCACAGTGTGAACTGAGGGACTCGATGATGGTCCAGCGGTGCGACGCCAAGACCGCTCAGGATGGCCGGGGCGACGTCCAGGTAGTCGATCGGTTCATCGGGGATGGCGGCGGTTGGTGAGTTCACCACCAGCAGCGAGCCGATCTCGTGGTGCGTTCCGGCCTTGTGCTCGGACACCTCAAGCCATTCGAGCCCGGCCTGATAGAGCGGCGTTGTGACCCCATCGATGACCAACTCGTCATTGGTCACGTCGTCCAGGTGGTAGGTGATGGTGACCGCCACCCCGGACCGGTCGATCGTCAGCACGCCGCGTTGTAGCGACAAATCGGTGAGGCGCTCGGCCTCGGCCTTCGCAACGGACTCATCGTCAAAGTGGTAGGTCAGGTGCGGCACCATCGCCGATCGTGGACTCATGCCGCTCGGTACCCCGAGGGCGGTGCCGAACATCGTCGGGTCTTTGACGACCAGCGTTCGGTCTCCGCCGCTGTCTGCTTGGCCGCCGCCGACCTGGCCCATCGATGAGACGATCACAAGGGTGGCATCGCTTCGGTCACACCATGCCAACAGTCGCCCCAGCACTCGATCGAGCGCGTCGAGCGCGGCCGGGATTTCGTTCTGGTACTTCGCCACCCAGGCCGGTCCGTGGAGCGGCTGTGGCCAGTCATCTGGAAAGCTGGCGGGCCAATATCGGTGCATGGCCGCTGCAACGTGATTGGTGAAGAACACCGCAAGGTCGGGGGTGGAGCGCCGCACCTGATGGTCGAAGACGTCTGCCATCAACAGAAACTGGGCCGTGCGCAGCCGTTCCTTTGGCAATCGACCGCTGGCGACTCCACCGGCCAACGCGGCCAACCGGGCCATCGTGGCGGGGCGGACACCGGAACCAGGAAGTGCTTTGAGTCCGGAGGCGTACTCGCCGAGTGGCGTTGTCGAGGTAACCGCTCGTGCATTCTGATTGGTCATGCGCTGGTTGAACGCCTGCAAGGGTTCCAGAGTCGTTGGCACGGTGCGAGCGTCTGGCCCAAAAACGTCTGGCACGGCGAACGACAGGCCAGGTGCAGCGCACTGTTCAGCGAAGGGGGAGGAGTGGAGTGTGCCGACAACCCCGACCCGACGCTCAGCCGCAGCGGCCTGCCAGTAGAGCGGGAACTCCTGTGGCTTTGGATCGCCGTACCAGTAGATCCCGTGCTTGTCGTAGCTCACCCCGGTGGCAAGCGACGCCCAGGTCTGGGACGGATACAACTCCTGCACGCCATGATCAGAAACGAAGGTCTCGCCGAGGGCGCCGGTGCGAATGGCGTTTGCGATGGCCGAGCCGGGACGTCGCTCCGCGTACCATCGCAGGATCGCCGGCGGCACCTCGTTCACCTCGAAGACGATTATCGGCCGCATGGAGTGCTTATCGGCACAAGCTGCCTCGTGTGAAGCAGAATCGGCCGATCAGCGAGCTCAAGGGGTCAACGACTCGTCATTGCTGCCGACGGGAACCAGATGTCGCCGGTATCGATTGACGCTGCGGCGACCACTGGAAGCGTCGCCACACGAGGAGCGTGGATGGCGGTCGGGCGGATTGCCGACCAGGCCGCTCTGGGCATCGCCGGGCTCGTGCTTGCGGCACGGCTGTCGGTCGAGTCATACGCCGCGGTGGCCCTGGTGCTGGTCGGCCACTCGGTTGGCGCAACCCTGAGCGATCTGGGTCTGGCCCATGAGCTTTTGCGGCTGGGGCCGGGGGAGCGGGCGGCGTTGCGTTATCTGCGAGCGGTCAGGGTGGTCAACGTTGCCTGCCTTGCCATCGCTGGGTTGCTCTGGGCGACGGTCGGACCGGTTTCTGCGCTGGTGGTGGCGCTCTGGGCCGCAAACAGTGAGGCGATGCTCCGACAGTCCACGGCGATGCTCGATAACGACCACCGCCGCCTCGGGATAGCCCAGATGGTGGCCGCGGCCGTGTTGCTCACCCTGGTGGTGGCCCTGGTGCACGACGCTGAGGCCCTTGGTCTTGCCATTGCCGCCAGGGTGGCGGTGGAGCTGGTGGCGCTCCGGCCGAGCGGTCGATGGTTCAGCGCTGGGCACGATGCGCGCCGGGATCTGCAACCGCTGCGGGTGTTGGTCACCCACAGCATCGGCTTTGGAAATCGCAACGTGGACTTTCTTATCGGCGCACCGTTTCTTGGCGCTGCCGGCTTTGCCCGGTACGTGTTCGCCTATCGGCTGGCCAACGCCGGGTTTGCCCCGGTCGGCACCATCGCCACCCGGCTAGGCATTTCAGAGCTCGCCGGTGGCGGCGAGGAGCTGGCGTCTCGCTACCGGCGGGGCACCACCGCGCTGTTTGTTGGAGGAACCGCCGCAGCGGTGGTGACCGCCCTCGGCGCGTTGGCGGTGCCATGGTTGGTCGGTGACCGCTGGGCCGGCGCCGTTGCACTGATTCTCCTGCTGACCGTTGCCCTTCCTTTTCGTTTCATCGACGGGGTCATCTCCCCACTCCTGTACGTTTCCGCCAACCACGACAATGCCATTGCGCTTGAATTGGTCCGGCTTGCGGTCATCGTTGCTGCGGTCGTGGTCGGAGCGGCTCTCGGCGGGGTGACCGGTTTGGCGGTGGCGATGAGTGCCGCCACCATCGTCTCGGTGGTCGCCGGTCACCGCTGGGCTGCCAAGAAGGCGGGTATTGCAGGTCCGGCATGGTTGGACAGCGCGGCCGCGGTCGCTCTTTTGGTGCTCGGCATCGGCGCGCTCCTCTGACGCTCGGCCGGTGAGACTCAAGGGTCGGACACCAACGCCGACGGGAAGACGGTGACCATGCACGCCAGCGCCTCCAACAGCGCCCCCGACGGGGAAGCCAACGTCGTTTCACAAGACATCAAAAAGTCCCGCTGCCCCATCTGCCGCTCGGTCGGTGAGCCGCTGTCGAGCCAGTGGCCCCACAGCCAGTGCGCGGCCTGCCGTCACGTGTGGGTGGACGGCTCCGGCCCGAGTGCCGACAACGAATACTTCGAGTCCGATGACTATGCCCAGTGGCGGACCGAGTCGGACACGCTCCGTCAACGGCAGGTGGAGATGGCGGCCGAACGCATCGACTGGCTTGGAACTCTGGCCGACAGCGCCGGTCGGGTGTTGGAGTTCGGCTGTTCCACCGGCGAGGCCTCCGCGGCCCTTGCCGACCGTGGTTGGACCGCTGCGGCGCTCGACCCGTCGGCTCCCGCTATCGAGATTGCCACTCAGCGTTACCCGGCGGTCGACTTTGGCGTTGGCATCACCCCGACCGAGGCCGGACTCATCGACCCCGATCGGAGCGACGCCAGTGGCAACGGAGCGGTCGATCTGGTCATGGCCTTCCATGTTTTGGAGCACATTCCCGACGTACACGGCTTCGTGGAGCTGGTGGCCGAGACGCTGCAGCCCGGCGGGCATCTGTATCTGCGGGTGCCGAACTGGGACTCGTGGTCGAGACGACTCTTCGGTGACCGCTGGCCGGACAACATGGCAGAGCACCTCCACCACTTCTCCCGACCGTCGATGACGCGACTCCTCGCCGAGCATCGCTTCGACGTTGAGCGGATGGAGACCAAGGGCCAGAGCCGGTCGTGGATCGGCGGGGTGCGGCGGTTGATTTCCTCGGAGTGGAACGCCACAGAGACCATGCCGACCACCGGGGATCGGTCGCAGACCATCCTGAAAGCGGCAAACACCATCGGCCGTCCGCTGTTCGCGATTGAGGAGCGCTGCGATGCCGGTAGCGAACTGCTGGTGTTGGCTCGACTCGCCGACTGACGGTAGCGAGCGCCCCTCTAGGGGCGAACTCGAACCAGGTGTTCGGACCGGTCGAGCACGGTCCACGACGATGGTATGTCGAACGGTTGGAGATGATCGAGGATCAAGAACTCTGTGCCGGCGGGAAGCCGCGCTGCCATGTCCGGGAGGGAATCTCCGGGGACTTGGAGCAGCCGGGCGTTGACCTCGGTGTCACCGAGGAGCCGCCCGATGCGCCCGTCGGTGCTGACCACAAGGTCGGTCGGAACGGTCTCGACATCGATCTCCGCCGCCAACCGCTGCGCAAGATCGGCGGTGCCTCGCCTGGTGTCAACGATGTCGACCGCCATGGACACCGTCAGTGCCACCGATGCGATGAGTGCCCCGGCGGCCACCGGCGCCTTGCCGGTGGTGAACGATCGGCCGGAGAC
>CAZSTV010000053.1:3870-9813 GCA_964609665.1 uncultured Acidimicrobiaceae bacterium | reverse complement strand
GTGGGGCCCGCGCGCCGGGCTACCGTGGCGGCGGCGGGGGTGCGCTGCCAGAGCTCTGGCAGCGCGACGATTGCTACCGGAGCCAGCAGCATGGCGAGGTATCGGCCACCCCAGTCGCCACCGCCGCCGTTGGCGTAGGACGTGGCAACCACCGCCGCGAAGAACAGCGCCGACAACAGGCCAACCAACTTCGCAAAGCGGTCGGCCGGGCCGAGAATCATGACCCCGACCAGTAGTGCCGGAGCGGCCGGAAAGAACGCCATCGTCGAACCGCTGAGGATTGCGGGCAGGTACAGCAGTCCGCCGACCAGGCCGAGCATTGGCGAGAGGTTCAGTGACGACTGCGGCCTGCTGCTGATAGCGGCGACCATCAACAGCAGCGCTCCGACCATTCGGGCGAGGCCCAGGTCTGGTCTTGTGCCGACCAGCCACGTCCAGGTCAACGCACCGCGGACGCTCAGATCGAGCAGCGGTTCCGGTGGGACGGCGAGGGCAACGTCCCCGCCAGGACCCAGGATGGCGGTACGAAGGTACCCGTCGAGCGTGTAGGCGATCAGCGTCACCCCGATGGAGATGACGCCGAGCATGATCAGGTGTCGGTTCCGGCCAAGCAGCCCGAACAGGCCGAGGCAGCAGCCGAGCATCACGAAGTAGATGGCGGCTTCGGACCGCAGCAGGACGCCACCGGCCGCCATTGCGGCGAAGGCCAAAGCGAGGGACGGGCGCAGCGAAGGAAGCTCTCGACCGCTCGGTTCCAGCAGCATTTGGACGATCAGACAGGTGCCTGCAGCGGCGGCGATGCCAAGCGAATGGGCCCACAGGACCGTGCCATGGAACAGCAGCGGCGTGGCAGCCAGCGATACCCAGAAGCCAAACCGCCCAGCACCTCGACGGCGACGGTCGGCACCGACGGCGATGGCCGCCGCTGCCAGCACGGCACCGACAGCGGGAATGAGGTGACGGCCAGTCCGGCCTGCGACCACATCACCAGCCCGGACCAGCGCGGGGAAGAGCGGGTGTTTGACGTACGGGGCCGCGACGCCGTCGCCAAGGCTTATGGGGCTCAATGTGTGCCACTGTCCGGTTGGATCTACGTCCGGTTCGGGTGGCAGCAGGGTCCAGGTTCGCTCAGACAGCAACTCGACCTGCTGGTGGGACACCGACTCATCGGCGGACCAAAACCCGGCGGGTCCTGCAGCGATGTTCAAGACGATCAATAGCAGGAAGCCAAGGGCAACGTCGATTGCGCCGCGCCGATGGGGGAGCCAGGGAGCGGATGTAGCGGCCGTCTCCGTGGCGGAGCCCGGCCCGGCCCCCGCGCTGGTGTTGTTGTGGGCGTCGGTGATGCTCATCGTTGCACCATCTGGACCTGTACCGCCTCGTCCCGGTACGCCACCTCACGCCAGGGAGACGGGAGTTCGACGTTGACCGAGTGTTCATAGGAAACGATGGCAACTCGCCGCACGCCACTCGTCTCGGCCAACCGGAGCAGCTCTGTTGCGTCTTCGGTCGCCAGCGCCGAAACCAGGGGAGTGGTTGCCGCGGTCGTAGCGGCAAGGCGGCCGACTCGGGCATCGACCGCGATGATCAGCTCAACCTGGTCGGGGAGCGGAGTCAACGCTGCGGTGATTTCGTCGGTGGCCTCGAGCGAGAGGCGATGATACGCGTGGAGGGTTCGCAGCCCTGAGACCTGAACCGCGGCGGTGACGACGAGTGCCGCCAGGAGCAACGGCTTGGTGTCCGGTCGACGCCACAGCGCACCGCACCCAGATGTCACCAGGGGCACGATGGCGATGGACGCAAGCAACACATACCGGCCACCCCACCCAAGACCGCCGCCGCCGGAGACCGAGGCAACGATGGGCCCGAGGGTGGCGAGTGCTGCAGTGACCAGGAGTATGGCGGCCCGTTGCCAGCGCTGTGGGGACCAGCGCTCGTCGACGTCACCGAAACCCAGGGCCGAGAGCCCGAGTGCAAGGAGCGGGAACGCGGGGAGCAGGGCACCGTAGGAAGCGGTCGGTAGCGCGCCGATCACACCGGCGGCCACGGCAACACCGGCCAGAACGTACGCCGTCATCACATCGTGTTCCCCGTTTCGCCTCACCCAGATGACAGCGATCGGCAGGAGCGCTACCGCGATCAAGCGGAAGGTGCCGGGCCCGCTCGCACCCGGTGTCAACAGAATTTCAAAGGTGGCGTGGGCGTAGCGGGCGGGGCTGAATCCACGACCGCTACCGGCCCCGCTCACCGCATCGGGCCCGACGATCAGACCGTGCCACATCAGGTTGGCGCCGAAGGCCACAACCGAGGCCACGCCGACAGCAATGGCGCGCCCCAGGTAGTGCCGGTCAAATGCCGCCGCCACCAGAAGGGCGACGACGATTGCGGCGATCATGATCGGCGCCTCGCCCCGGAGCAGCACCGCGCTTGCGACCAACGTGGCGCCGCCGAGCGTGCTTCGTGCATCTGACGGTCTCCCCGTGAGCAGCGCGGCGAAGCCGACAGACACGAGGCCAAGTGCTGGGGCGTGAGCCCAACCGACCAGACCATGAAACGCGGCAGGGCCCGCAAGCCCGGCCAGCCAGAAGCCAGACCATTTCGGTGCGCCACCGAGCCAACGGGTCAGCCGCTCTATGCCGATAGCGGCCAGCACCACGCCGATGATCGACAGGATCACGGGTCCGTTGGCACCACCGAGCCGGAGCGAAGCCCGGACCAGCTGTACGTAGGCCGGGTGGCGGGCTGCCGGATACCACTGGTCTGGACCACGTTCAGAGTTGACGAGCGGTGCCCCGATGTCTTGCTCGACAATTCCTTCAGTGGGATATGGCAGACCCCAGGTTCCGCCGTCGACCGTTTCGGCTTGGAAACGGTAGGCAGCCTCGTCGATGGTGTAGACGCCGGGGCCGACTAAGACCATCAGCGAGACCAGAACGGCAAGCAATGCAAGACCGTTTGTGCACCACACCAGAAGATGACTCCCGGTGTCTGGCCGCGCCGGATCGTCCACCTCGGTCTCGCCGTCCAGGCTCTCGCCCGCGGCGGAGATGCTGAACGTCGAGCCTGCTACCACCTTGTAGGTATCGACGGCATTTGAACCGGCCTTAACGTTCCGGCCTCACGCCGAAGTTAAGGTCGGCTGACCCAAGGTTGAGGTCAGGTCTCCAGTGACGGCCTACTTCGCTGGAAGCTGCTGACCTGGTCGAGGCGCTCGATCGCCGCAGCCGGGAGCGGCTCGTCGAGGTTGCCGATAGTCGACCTGAGCTGATCAGGAGTGTTCGCACCGACGATTGGTGCACTGATCCACGGTTTCGACCGTTGCCACTGGATGGCTACCTGGGCCGGAGACTGTCCGAGCTCGGAGGCAACGTCCACCAGCGTTTCGATGATGTCCCAGTTCTTGTCGGTGAAGCGGTTCTCCGCGTTCTCCTCGGCCCTGACGCTTTCCGGGAGGGGCTGATCGCGCCGGTACTTGCCGGTCAACAGCCCTCCCGCAAGCGGACTGTACGGCAACATCCCGATGCCGTAGCGCTCACACATCGGCGCAAGCTCCATCTCGACATGGGCCCGAGTCGGGTCCAGCATCGAGTACTCGGGTTGGATCGACGCAAACGACTCCAGGTTGCGTCGATCCGCCGCCCACAGCGACTCCATGAGACGCCACGCGCTGTAATTGGAGCACCCGATGTAGCGAACCTTGCCCTGTCGCACCAGGTCGGTGAGTGCGCCAAGCGTCTCCTCAATTGGTACGAGCGGGTCGATGAAGTGCACCTGGTACAGGTCAATGTGGTCCACGTTCAAGCGGCGGAGGCTGTCCTCACACGCCCGCATGATCCACTGCCGAGACAGGCCTTCACGCTGGTGAACGGTGTTGCGACCCTCGGAGAACTGTTGGCCCATCGCGGCCCTGACCTTCGTTGCGACGACCATGTTGTCCCGGTTGCCACGCTGTTTGAGCCACCGACCCAGGATTTCCTCCGACACGCCCCCGGCGTTTGGCGGCCCGCCCATTGCGCCGGCCCACGAGCTGTAGCAGTCGGCGCTGTCGATGAAGTTCCCGCCGAGTTCTGCATAGGCGTCGAGCACATCGAACGCGCCCGCTTCATCCACCGACCAGCCGAACTGCATGGTCCCAAGGCCGACTCGGTACACGAAGAGGCCGCTCCTCCCGACCTGCACGTAGGGATCTGTTGTCACTGCGCCGAAGCTCATTGGTCACCGCCGCTCTGTAGCTGGTGCTGTTGCTGATGCTGTTGATAGAAGCTGATCTTGTGGTCGATGAGGCGTAGCGCCGCGTGGCGTTCAGCGATCTGGGCCTCAACCTTGGCCCGATGGTCGGTCAGCAGCGCAAGCCGCTCCGGCTCGGTGTGATCGCCCTGGGCGCCAAGCTCGCAGTAGTAGCGGAGTTGCTCGATGGTCATGCCGGTCTCGCGCAGGCAGCGCAGCACCTCAACCCACAGGACGTCGTCCTCGCTGTAGCGGCGATGGCCGCTGTCGGCCCGGGCGACATTGTCGAGCAAGCCCTCCCGCTCGTAGTAGCGCAACGTGTCAATGGTGACTCCGGTGCGTTCCGCCATGGCGGCGGGCGTAAGCCCTGCGCCATCGACTTGTCCGGTTTCGGTTGTTTCCATGAGTCCAGTGAACAACCTGGAGCGCACTCCAGGTCAAGGCATCTCGGCAGCAATTGTGTACGTCGGGGGAGAGGACCGCCGTAGAATTGGCAAATGACTGAGGTACGCGAGACGAAACTGCCCGGCGTCGGCGTGCGGCATGAGTTCACCACCGGCGACGGCGCGGACATGGCCGTCATCGTGCACCATGACGGCCGCCGGGAGATTTTGGCCTACGAGGCCGATGATCCCGATGCCTGCCGGACGCTGGTAAGCCTGTCTGAACACGACACCATGACCCTCGCCGAAATCCTGGGCGTCAGCCACGTGACCGAGACCGTCACGGCGATTCGTCAGGAGATCGACGGGTTGGCAATCGAGTGGGTCGATATCGCCGAGGGTTCCGACCATGCGGGCCGCTCGATCGGCGACGGCCAGTTTCGCACCAAGACCGGAGCCTCGATCGTTGCGATCATCCGACAGGACCAGCCGATTCCCGCCCCGGGTCCGGAATTTGTCTTGGCGGCGGGCGACGTTGCGGTGGCGGTTGGAAGCCACGACGGTCTCGTCCTGCTCCGTTCGCTGCTTGGTCACTGATCCCGATCGTGCTCCTCATCGTTAGTCAACTCGGGTTCATCCTGGCCGCCGGGTCCACCGAAACCGCCGTCGCGTTCTTGGAGGTCGGAGCGGTTGTCTTTGGACTTGGCGTGCTCTCTCGCATCGCCAGCCGCCTCGGCATCACCGCCGTACCGCTCTACCTGATCGCCGGGCTGGCCTTTGGCGAAGGTGGGCTGGCGGAGATCGATGTGAGCGAGGACTTCGTGGCTCTTGCCGCCGAGATCGGCGTGCTGCTGTTGCTCTTCACGCTCGGCCTTGAGTACAGCGACGTTGAGTTGCGCAACGGCCTCAGAACCGGTGTGCCGCCGGGGCTTGTCGACATGGTGCTCAACGCCGGAGCCGGTATCACCGTCGGCCTGCTGCTCGGCTGGTCGCTGCTAGCCGCCGTCCTGTTGGGTGGCGTGACGTGGGTGTCTTCGTCGGGTGTCATCTCAAAGGTGCTGGCCGACCTTGACCGGCTCGGTAACCGGGAAACGCCAACGGTGCTGAATCTCCTGGTCATCGAGGACCTGGCCATGGCGATCTATCTGCCGGTGGTCGCTGCGCTGATCGTCGGTGGAACCCTGACCGAAACGATGACCAGCGTTGCCGTGGCGTTGGCTGTCGTTGCCGCGATTCTGGCCGTCGCTCTTCGGTACGGCGGCTATGTGAGCCTCCGGCTCGGTCGCGGCTCGGACGAGTCATTGCTGCTCGGCGTGTTCGGGCTGGTGCTGCT
>CAZSTV010000053.1:0-3860 GCA_964609665.1 uncultured Acidimicrobiaceae bacterium | reverse complement strand
GAGCAGCACAGCTCTTCGACGTGTCGGGTGCCATCGGAGCGTTCCTCGTCGGTCTCGCACTGTCCGGTAGGACCGAGGAACGGGCGATGGAACTGATCGCCCCCCTCAGGGACCTGTTTGCCGCAACGTTCTTCGTCTTCTTCTCGTTCCAGATCGACCCGTCTGACCTGGTCAACGTCGCTGGCTGGGCGGTGCTGCTTGCCGTTGTCAGTGCGCTGACCAAGACCGTGACCGGCTGGTACGGCGCGAAGCGTCGTGGTGTTGGGACCCGTGGTCGGCTTCGGGCCGGCACCGTGCTCATCGCCCGGGGCGAGTTCTCCATTGTCATTGCCGCCCTCGGGGCCGACCTTGTCGATGGAGCGGAACTTGGTGCGCTCGCTGCTGGCTACGTGCTGATCACAGCGGTCCTCGGACCGTTGACCACCCGCTTCTCAGATCCGCTGGCGCAGCTGTTGTTCACACCGAAGAAGCGGGCTCCGGCGATGGTCAGCCAGGTTGGGCCGACCGGATAAGGTCGACTGCCATCTCAAGATGGGCAATCTGCTCGGCCGCAGTGCGGCCCTGTGGCCCGAGCCGAACGCCGTTCACCCCGGCCGCAACGTATGCGGCAATGCGTTTGCGGACCATCTCTTCGGTGCCGATCGGGTAGGCGGCGAGGACCAGCTCTTCGGGAACAGCGGCGATTGCAGCGGCCTTGTCGCCCTCCACCCACAGTCGCTGGACTTCCTTGGCAACGTCGCCGAAGCCTGCTCGGGTGTAGGCCGCGTTGTAGAAGTTGGTCTTGGCCGACCCCATGCCGCCAAGCGTGAATGCCATGCCCGGTTTGGTTTTGGCGATGAGCTGATCAACGTCTTCGGACACCAAAATTTGGGCGCTGACAACAATGTCGATGTCATCGATGGAGCGACCGGCTTTGGCGGCACCGGCCCGGATGGGGTCCAGCAGGACGTCGCCGTGCTCGGGAATGAACGACGTGCCAAGCCACCCGTCCGCTGCCTCGCCGGTGTACTCCAGCGACTTCGGGCCGAGGGTTGCCAGGTAGATGGGAAGGTCTGGGCGGGGCGGAATCGACGGCTTCAGCGCCTTACCCTCGCCGCCCTTGCGGGGCAGGACGAAATGGCGTCCCTCGTGTTGGAGCCGCTCGCCCCGCAAACCCTGACGAACGATGGCAACGTACTCTCGGAGCCGACCGAGGGGGTGGGCAAACTCATCGCCGTGGAGGCCTTCGACCACCTGCGGCCCGCTTACGCCGAGCCCTAGGGAGAATCGATCTCCGCTGATCTGGGCCATTGACAGCGCGGTCAGCGCTGTGGTGGCCGGGGTGCGGGCACTGATCTGCATGATGCCGCTGCCGAGGCGAATATTCTCGGTTTTGGCGGCCAGGTAGCCGAGTGAGGCAACCGCTTCCATGCCCCACGCTTCAGCCGACCACACCGTTTCCACCCCGAGCCGGTCTGCCGCCTGGACGTAGCTGACAAGCTCGTCCCAGTTCTCACCGTCGTAGTATGCGCTGCCAACCGAAATGGAGATCTTCACAGCGACGAGACTGCCATGGCTTCACGGGTCGGAGCCAGCCGATGGCGACGGGGGGCTCAGAATCCGCTGGCCCCGCTCGGCCGCTTCGGATCGACTTTGGTGCCGACGATTCTGACGAACTGCAGGTTCTCACCCCGGTCGGCTTCGAGCATGTCATGGGTCTGTTTGACGTCCTCCACCCACCAGCCCTCGACCGACGGCGCGATGAAGTCGTTGAAGTGCAACCAGTCCTTCCAGCCATCTGGGACAACGTCGGCGACGTCGACGGTCACCTTGCCGGTCTTGGCCCAGTGGGTCTGCCACCACGGTGCGGTGTGGAAACAGCAGAAGTCCCATTCCCAGAACGGGGCCAACCGTTCGGGTACCTCGTCGCCCACCTCGGAGGTCAGCGACGGCATGACCGCCCCGATGCGTCCCGACGGCTTCAGGAAGTCGACGAGGTACCCGAGGTACAGATCTGCGGTCCCGAAGTACTGGTAGGCGTCAATGCTGATGATGGCGTCGAAGGTGCCCTTGGCGAACGGAAGGGTGTGTGCCTCCACGTTGAGCGGTGTCACCAGGTCCTCGACGCCCGCGTCGACGATGCGCTTCTGATTGTCCGCTGCTTCGATCCACAAGTCGCCCGCCCACACCTGGGCGCCGAACTCCTTGGCGAGGAAGATTGAACTCATCGCCATGCCGCACCCGAGGTCCAGCACCTTCATCCCCGGCTCTATGGGGAGTGCTTCGGTGAGGAACTCGGTGAGCCACAGCGCATTCGGACCCATCTGGTTTTTGGCGACCCACGCCGGGTCGTAGTTGTTTGACCGCTGGTAGCGCTGATGTTGCAACGAAGTGGGTCGGTCGGGCGAGTCCGATGAGGCCGACGAATCTGAGGGGTTCATGTGTCGCCGATTGTAAGTGGCCGGAAGAGTTGGCGCCGGAGATTTGCCCCTGACGTCTCTACACCTAGTTACGGCACTAGCCGCAGCAAGCGTCGGTGAGCGACGGAGCGTTCCAGGTCCTCACCGCCATCACCGCCGCAACAACGCCGATCACCATGGCGGTCATCGAATCAGCCCACCACCATCCGAATGCTGCGTTGGCCCCAAGGCCAACGAGGAGCGCGGCGGAGAGCATGGTGCACAGATCGGTCTGACTTGCTTCGGCAACAGCGGCTTGTGAGCCCATGGCCCGACCGGCTCGCCGTTTTGCTCTGGCCAGGACGGGCATGATCAGCAGCGACAGTATTGCCACGATGATGCCCGGGACCGACGCATCCGGCCGGTGGCCGGCGACCAGGTTGGCAATGGAGACAAACAGCACGTAGCTGGCCAGCCCGGCGAAGCATAGGGCGATGGCGCGCTGGGCCTTGCGGTCAAGCGCGTCCTGACAGCCGTCTTGGCGACGCTCGGCAAGGCGCCAGGTCAACACAAGCGCGGCCGAGACCTCGATCCCAGAGTCAATGCCGAAGCTCACCAGGCTGAGCGACCCTGCTGCAAGGCCCGCCCCGACTGCCACAAAGCCTTCCACGACATTCCAGCCGATGGTCAGTCGATTCAGCCGCTGAGCAGTACGGACTGCGTTGCGGTGATCGGCCGGCAGTGTGTTGTGGGCCGTGGCTGTGTTGGCCGCGGTTGGGTTGGTCGCGGTTGTGTCGCTCATGGGTGGTCACATGTCGCTACGACGGTGACCGATGCCAGTGTCTGCAACGCCGTTGCGAAGTCTTGGGAGACGAGCTCGTAGCGGACTCGACGGCCCTCGCGCTCGGCGACGACCAAGCCGCAGCCCCGCAGACAGCTCAGATGGTTCGAGATGTTTGAGCGGGTGGTGCCGCACAGTTCTGCAAGCTCGGCCGGATAGGCAGGGGATGCCGCGAGCCGGTGCAGAATTGTTCGCCGGGAAGCGTCGCTGAGCGCCACACCAATGCGATGTAGGGCGTCGTCCGCTGTGTATTCGCCACTCGCAGCGACGGGCTCGGCGTGGTCGATCAATTCAGCCATAGCTGAACTATAGCGGGTCCTTATAGTTCAGCCCATGCTGAAGCGTTTTCAACAACGAACGGGTGGCATCAACGCTCCTGCTTGCATTTAGTCCGAATGTACGTACAATTGATCACATGGATGTTCTTGCGAAGTTGCTCCCGACGGTTTCCTGGGCGCGTCGCTATGAACGGCGTGACCTGCGAAGCGACCTGGCAGCCGGGCTGACGGTCGGCGCCATGCTGGTGCCGCA
Organism: uncultured Acidimicrobiaceae bacterium; assembly: GCA_964609665.1. Lineage (GTDB taxonomy): Bacteria > Actinomycetota > Acidimicrobiia > Acidimicrobiales > SZUA-35 > JAHELU01. The sequence goes on along the minus strand of CAZSTV010000053.1, from coordinate 110 downwards.
GTCCATGGCCTACGCACTGTTGGCCGGTCTGCCGCCGGAGGTGGGCCTGTACGCAGCGACGGTGCCGGTGGTCATCTATGCCCTCTTCGGGACGTCGCGTCAGCTTGCTG
>CAZSTV010000052.1:14543-27402 GCA_964609665.1 uncultured Acidimicrobiaceae bacterium | reverse complement strand
CGAACCGCTGCGGGCGGAAGCCGTTGCGTCGTGGGTGGACCGCCGGACCGCCCGGGCGTTCATCAAACTGTCCACCGAGAGCGGTTGCGGGCTCAACATGCTGGATGTCGGGTACACCGTGCTCGCTCCAAAAATGTTCGCAAGGCTGCACCCTCCCATCGATGAGTCGACCATCGATGCAGATCCCGATGCCCATGCAGGCACCAATGCAGCCGCCGGCCAGATCGCCGACCTGCCGTTCGATGTGACCTACGGCGATGCCGGGCTTGAGGTGGCGTGCGGTCCAGTCCCGGCTGCGCTCTGCGCCGGTCACTTCCCGGAGTATCCGGCGGCGCCGGTCGCCATTGTGATGGGTCAGCTCTGTCGTGCCGCCGGGCTCAGCCTGGCCGAGCATCTCGGTCGACAACCGGTGGCGTATCGGGTGGAGGAGGGTCGGGTGTCGGCCCAGAAGCTGGCGAGGGCAGGGCAGCATCTGGTGCTGCACACCGCCTACGACATGCCCGTGCCCGGTGGCCATCAACTGACCGGCCGGGCCGAGGCCGATGGCGAGGTTGTTGGCGAGATGACCGTGACCATGTCGGCCCACACCCCGCCAACAGAGTCCGAGGTTGAGGGCGGCACGTGCTGAATCGAGTCGCCGATCTTGTCATCTCCGCCCCGAAGCTGGTTCTCGGAATCTGCTTGGCCTTGGTGGTTCTCGGCGGCGCATACGGTCGCGATACGGCGAGCCAACTGTCGCCCGCCGGGTACGAAGTCGGTGGGAGCGAGTCGACCGAGGCGCTCGAGGTCCTGGCGGGGCAGTTCGACACCGGTCCCGCCAACCTGATAGTTCTCGTAACAGCTACTTCTGCTGAGGGAGTCGATTCGGTCGAGGCGTCCGTTGAGGGGCGACGTCTCGGCACTCGGCTGGTCGAGATGACAGACGTCGCCGATGTGATCTCGTATTTCGAGACCGGCGCACCCCAGTTGCGAAGTTCGGATGGCGATCAGGCGTTGATCGTGGCCAGGATCGTTGCCTCCGAAGAGGACATCTATGGCCGGGTGGAAGAGATCCGGGATGAGCTTGCCGGTGCCTCTGGACCGGTCGACGTGTCGATCGGCGGCAGCGCGGCCGCCAACCTGGAGATTGTCGAAGAGTCGGAGTCGGATTTGCTGCGGGCGGAGCTGATCGCCATTCCGCTCACCACCATCATCATGTTGCTGGTGTTCCGAAGCGTGGTCGCCGCGTTGCTGCCGCTTGTGGTCAGCGCGGTGGCCGTCGTTGGAACAGCGGCGGCACTCAAGGCGCTGTCCGAGGTGACGTTGGTGTCCATCTTTGCCCTGAACCTGACAACGGCTCTCGGTCTTGGCATGGGTGTGGACTTCAGCCTGTTCACCATCTCCCGATGGCGGGAGGAGCGAGCGGCGGGGGCCGACAATGAAACGGCGCTCCGAACCACGATGAATCGGGCCGGGCGGTCCATCTTGTTCAGCGGACTCACCACCGCAGCCACCCTGGCAGCGCTGCTGCTCTTCGACTATCCGCTGCTGCGCTCACTCGCCATCGCCGGTTTCGCCGTTGTCATCCTGGCCGTGGTCGGCGGACTGTTTGCGCTGCCGGCGGCAATTGCGCTGCTCGGTGACCGGGTCGACAAATATCAGCTGCGGCAACCGGACTCGAAGCCGTTGGAGGAGGGCTTCTTCTATCGGGTGGCGAAGCGGGTAATGGCCCGGCCGGTCATCACCATCGTCCTCGTCGGTGGCGTGCTGCTCTTTCTCGGGGCGCCCTTCCTACGGGCCGAGTTCGGCATCCCCGATGACCGTGCGCTGCCACTAACGTCGCAGTCCCGCCAGGTTGCCGACGACCTGCGAACAGGCTTTGACGGCAGCCAGTTTGGTGCCCTGGCCGTCGTTGCTCCCGACGCCGGGTCGGTCGACGCGCAGCGCGGGTACGCGGCCGAGATCAGTTCGCTCGATGGTGTCAGCCAGGTCTCGTCCGCTGTCGGCGTATTCGTCGACGGTGCCGAGGCGGCCTCTGTGCCAACCCCGGAACGGTTCGTGGCCGGGGCGGGGGCATGGTTCTCGGTGATCCCGTCGGTCGAACCGATCTCCGGTGAGGCCGAGCGACTCGTCGAACAGATCAGAGCACTGCCGAGCCCCGACGGCCTGCCGGTCCTGGTCGGCGGTGAGTCGGCCAGGCTTGTCGACAACAAGGCAGAGATCGGCTCCAAGCTGGCATTCGTTGCGCTGTGGGTGATCGTGGTGGTCGGGCTGCTGCTCTACCGCAGCTTTGGCAGCGTCGTGCTTCCGGTCAAGGCGGTCCTGTTGAACATGTTGAGCCTGACCGCGGCGTTTGGGGCCATCGTGTGGATCTTCCAGGACGGCAGGCTTAGCGGACTGCTTGGCTTCACCCCGACTGGCCTGACCGACGCTCAAACGCCGGTGCTGATCTTCTGCATCGCCTTCGGTCTCTCGATGGACTACGAGGTCTTCCTGCTGTCGCGCATCAAGGAGGAATGGGACCGCACCGGCGACACCGCCACCGCGGTTGCCGTTGGCCTTCAGCGCACCGGCGGCATCATCACAGCGGCTGCGGTCCTGATGGCGGTGGTGTTCCTGTCCTTCGCCTCGGGGAACGTGACGTTCATTCAAATGGTCGGCATTGGTCTGGCCCTATCGATCCTGGCCGACGCCGCGCTGGTCAGGACCTTTCTGGTGCCTGCCTTCATGGCCGTCGCCGGTCGCTGGAACTGGTGGGCGCCCGGTGCTGGACGCACCACACACAAACCACCAGTCGCAACAACTACGACGGAGGGGTCGCGGTTATGAGCATTACTGAAAGCAGCCGATTGATAGTTTCGCCAACGGCCAGGTCGAAGTCCGGCAGTCGCATGCTGTCGGTGGGGACAGCGCTCCCGGACGGGGTGCTGACAAACGGCGACTTCGAAAAGATGATGGCCACCGATGACGCCTGGATTCGGTCCCGGACCGGCATCTCGGAACGGCGTGTCGGAGGTACCACCACATCGCTTTCGGTGGAGGCCGCACGTCAGGCGGTCGATCGGTCGGGGATTGACCCGGACCTGATCGACCTGGTGATCGTCGCCACGCAGACCCCCGATGACTTGTGCCCGTCAACCGCGGCCGGGGTGCAACACGCCCTCGGTCTCGACTGTGGCGCGTTCGATTTGAACGCGGCGTGCGCCGGGTTCTCCTATGGCCTGGTCACCGCCCATTCGATGCTCGGGTCCGGAGCGCGGGCCGCTGTTGTGGTCGGCGTTGACCGGATGACCGCGGCCACGAACTACGACGATCGGACCACCGCGGTGCTCTTCGGCGATGGCGCCGGGGCCGTGGTGCTCGCCGCGGCCGACGATGACGAACGGGGCCTGCAGGCGTGGGACGTCGGCACCGACGGTGGGCATTCGGACATCTTGAAGAGCCCCATCAAGGAGGGCCGCATCACCGGTGTGGAGATGGAAGGCAAGGTGCTGTTCAAACATATGGTGCGCTATGCGGTGTCTTCGGCGCAGCGGGCCGTGGAGCGAGCCGGACTGTGCTTCGATGACATCGGCGCGGTGCTGGCTCACCAGGCAAACCAACAGATCCTGGACGCGGTCGCCGATCGGCTGCAGGTGGACCGTGAGAAGTTCGTCTCGGTGATCGAACACACGGGTAACACGTCGGCCGGTTCGGTTCCGCTGGCGTTGGACGCCGCGGTGCAGGACGGTCGGGTGGCACCGGGAGACAAGATCCTGCTGATGGGGTTTGGCGGCGGTCTGTCATGGGCGAGCACGGTCGCCGTCTGGCAGTAACTCTGAACGCCAGCCCTGAACGGGAATTCTGAACGCCAGCCCCGGACAGGAATTCTGAACGGCAGCTCTGGTCAGTCCGGGTCTTGGTACATCCGGTAGGCCTTGGACTTCGGGTCCATGTCATCGTTCCCGAACCACGGTGCGCCCCGCATCTCGGTTTCAAGTCCGGTCCTGACCTTGTCCGAGTGATGGTCGATGTAGAGCCGCCCGTTCAAGTGGTCAACCTCATGCTGGAAACAGCGAGCCCGCAACCCCTCACCCTCATAGCGGACCTCGTTTCCCTTGATGTCTTGGCCCCTGACGTTGCAGTTGGCCAGACGCACGGTTTCAAGGCCGAAACCGGGGAGCGACAGGCACGCCTCGCCACCGGTTTGGGGCTCAAGGCCGACAGGTTCAATCACCGGGTTGATCACGTAACCGGCAATGCCGTCCTGGCAGTCGAAGACAAACACCCGCTCGGTCCTGCCGATCTGGTTTGCGGCAAGGCCAACGCCGGTCTCGATGGCGTACATGGTCTCGAAAAGTTGTTCGACCAGTCGCTTGGTCTGCTTGTCGAACACGGTCACCGGGGTGGCCGTTTCCCGAAGCACCGGGTTGCCCCAGAGCGTGATGGGCTCGCAACCGATTCCGGGGAGGCGAAAACTTGGCACGGATCGACGCTATCGGCTGAGGGCCCGCGACCGTAAACCACGTCGGCGCGGCGTTGCCTTTTTCGATCGCGATCGGCGGTGGAGGTACGCTCGGTGCCGATATGACCGCACTCGATCGAGCGACAAATCAGCCCGGCTACTATCCGTCATCATGGCCGGTGGAGTGCGGCGGCAATCGTCGCCATAAAGCCGCGCCCGGCCGCCTCGATGCCGCGTCGGGCACCGCCACCGTCACCACCAGAACCGATGACCGTTGGCATGTCATGGTCATAGAGCGAGACCCGGGCCAGTGGTACGTGGGCGGGACCATGGCCGCCTTCGCCGGGCCACCGCCGTTCGGGTGGGTGGACCGCATAGACCCCGACACCTTGGAACCGCTCGCCCGATCGGCCGAACTGCCGTGCGGCGACCACGTTTGGTGTGGCGCCATCTTGGCCCACGCCAACGGTTCCATCATGTCGGTCAACGGCAGTTTCCTGCACCGCCTCGACCCCGACGATCTTTCGGTCATCGCCGAACGCAAGCTGCCTGCCGACTGCTCCCACAACGGGTTGCTGTCGCTCTCGGACGGCACACTGCTCACAAAGGACCTCCGCCTCGAAGGAAGAGGGGGCACCACGGTGACCCGGGTCGACCCCGAGACCCTTGAGGTGCTGGACACCATCGTGTTGCCGGAAGGCTCGATGGGTCGCATCGCCGCCGACGTGGACCCCGAAACCGGAAACGAGTACGTCTACGTACCCGGCATCGAGCACGTCCTGCGGCTGCATATCGACGGTGCCAACATGTCGGTCGACCAGGATTGGCAACCCCACTATCGGACCGAGGGCGGCGACCACGGCCTGTCATGGGATGCCTGCATCAGCGACGGCTCGTGCTGGGTGATGGACTGCGGCGACCTGGAATCGATCCGCATGATCCACCGTCGAGACCCCAACGGCCGCTGGGACGAACACCCCGGCAGGCGCCTGTCGTGGCGTCAGCCCGCCCCCTGGAGCGGACCGCAGCGACTGCTACGGATTGACCTTGGGTCTGGCGCAGTCTCGGAAGTGGCGCCGTTTGGGACGCCGGGAGGCGGCATCATCGCCCCGCCGGTCCACGTGCCGGAGCACGACATGGCCATCGCCTGGGATTCGGTCAACGGCGGGTTGGCCGGCGTGACCGGCACCGACGAACTGTCGGTCGCCTGGCACCTCGACGTGCGCCCAAGCATGCAGCCGGTGGTCTTCCCCGACTCGGGTGAGCTTGTCATCAACGACTTCACCGACGCCGGGTCCGATGATCTCATCGTGGTCGACGTTGCCACCGGGGAGCTGTTGGACCGCGTCGAGACCGGCAGCAGAATAGCCAACGGCATGTTTCTGACCGCAGGTCCCGATCGCAGCGTGTTCTATTGCTCGACCTTGACGTTGGCCAAGGTCTCCTGGGCCTGACTCAGGCCAGCGTGAAGCGGGGGAGTGCCGGACCTTCGCCCGTGTCGTGCCAGACAAGGCGAACCTTGGCGTCTACGGCCACGAGGGCCGGATCACAGTCGACGATGTTGGTCATCACCCGCGGGCCTTCGGCCAGTTCCACATAGGCCACCACGTACGGGGTCACCTTGTTCCAACGGCCGACGCTGCGGTGCACGACGGTGTAGCTGTAGACCTTGCCGTGGCCGGTGGCGTCAAACCACTCAAGGTCGAAACTGGAACAGGCCGGGCACAGCGACTTCGGCCACCAGATCACCTCTTCACATGAGGTGCAGCGCTGCAGGGTGAAACGACCCTCGGCGGTGGCATCCCAGAACGGTTGCGAGTCCTCGTTTGGCCGCGGCGTGATGGTTGGCATCTCTGCGGGCTCAGCGGCCTCGCCGTCGGTCGCGCCAGCAGCGGTGTCGGTGCTCTTGGCATCAGCCATCAGAGGTCCCTCCCCATGATCAGTGTTGCGCTTCCCATTCGGCCGGCCAGTGTGAGGGCGGTCCCGTGGGCCAGGGCGATCTCGGTGTTCGGTACCTGAACCGCTTCGTGGGCTTCTCCCCGCAGTTGCCTGACCGCTTCGAGAATCTTGGTCATGCCACCCCTGTTGCCGGGGTGGTTGTTGCACAGCCCGCCGCCGTCGGTGTTGAACGGCAGCCCGCCGTGGGGGGCCTGCAACTTGCCGTCGGAGACAAACTCACCACCCTTGCCCTTCTCACAGAACCCAAGGTCTTCCAGGGTTTGGAGCACGGTGATGGTGAACGAGTCATAGATGGACACGTAATCGATGTCGCCGTGGCTGACGCCTGCCTCGGCAAAGGCCAACGGGCCCGACCAGACCGCGCCGGTGTGGGTCAGGTCGATGCGTCCATTGTTGGTGTGCTTCGGTGCCTCACCCGCTCCCAGTACCGGAACGCAGTGCCGGTCCAGGTCCTTGGCGATCTCCGGGCTGACAACGACCACCGCGCCGCCGCCGTCGGTGATGACGCAGCTGTCGAGGCGGTGCAACGGATCGGCGATCATCGGCGAGTTGACTACGTCTTCCACCGTGACCACATCCTGCAGCATGGCGTTCGGGTTGTGCTGGGCGTGGACCGAGGCCGCCACCTTGATCTCGGCCAGCTGTTCGCTCGTGGTGCCGAACTCGTGCATGTGCCGCCGGGCTGCCATGGCGTAGGCGGCGACCACGGTGTTGCCCCACATGTTTTCGAAGTCCGCCTCGGGGGCACCGCCACCCCTCGCCCCCGGTTGGGCGCCACCGGTCCGGGGCTTGCCCGCCAGACTGACAAGCGCCACCTGGCACTTGCCTGCGGCAATTGCCGCCGCGGCGTGGTTGACGTGGGCCACATATGACGAGCCGCCCATCTCCGTCGAGTCCATGTAGGTCGCTGAGATGCCGAGGTACTCAATCATCGACAGCGGCCCGAACCCGGGGGTGTCACCGGCTCCGAAGTACGCATCGACGTCCTTCATTGTCAGCCCCGCGTCGGTCAGCGCTCCAACGCACACCCTGGCGTGGATCTCCATGAGGGACTGGTGGGGAATGTGGCGATCAGGGTGTTCGTAGATCCCGGCGATGAACGCCTTGCCTTTGATGCTCATCTATACGTTCTGCTCCCTGTCCCGACGTCCGTTCTGTCCCGAAAGCCAAGCAGACTGTAGTCTCAAGTGCCATTCCGGGCTTCGACCGCCGGTGTGCATGGCACGGGCGGGTCCGGACGACGTAGGGGGCCTCGTCATGCGTTTCGGCTATCTGTCACTGAACACCATTGAGGGGATACGGCCGGACGATCTGGCTGTGGAGCTGGAGCAGCGAGGCTATGACTCGGTCTGGATGCCCGAGCACAGCCACATCCCGGTGTCTCGTGACTCCCCGTACCCGGCGGGCGGTCCTTTGCCCGAGGGGTACTGGCGGATGATGGATCCCTTTGTTTCCCTGACCATGGCCGCTGCGGCGACCAGCACAATAGAGCTGTGCACGGGAATCTGTTTGCTGCTGGAACACGACGTGCTGGATCTGGCCTGCACCGCGGCAACGCTCGACGCGTTGTCTGGCGGGCGGGTGCGGCTGGGGGTTGGCGTCGGTTGGAACGAAGAGGAGCTGTACAACCATCGCCCGGAGGTGCCGTTCAAGCAGCGGTACTCGGCCATGGAAGAACGGGTTGCCGCGCTGCGCACCGCGTGGTCCGAAGAGGAGGCCGCCTTCGACGGCCGTTGGGACAGCTTCACCAGTTCCTGGGTCTACCCAAAACCGAGCAACGGCACCATCCCCGTGTTGCTTGGCAACGCCGGACCGGTGGGGATTGAACATGCCGCCCGGTACGCGGATGAGTGGTGCCCGATCGATGCGTCCATGCTGCACGACGGCCGTAAGCCAAACGTTGCCGCGGCCATTGAGTTGTTTCGGACCAAGGTGTCCGAAGCGGGCAGAGACCCCGAACAGGTGCCAATCTCCATCTTCTCCATGGGCGACAAACCGGACCGGGTCAAACAGTACGCCGAGCTTGGTGTCGACCGGGTGGTGCTGATGCCTCGCACCATGAAGCTGCACGATGCAGATGCAACGCTTCGTCACCTCGATTCGTTCTCTGAACTTATTGACGACGTGGCGTGACCTTGGACCGGCATGGATAGCGTGACCGTCTGGCGCGCATTGCGTCACGGGAGCGATCCAAGGAGCAAGGATGAGCCAACAGCACATCGACCTGTGGAAGCAGGCCGCCGACGCATTCGACCAGCGCTATCAGGCCGTCACCGAGGAGCAGTGGGCAAGCCCCACCCCTTGTGATGATTGGGCCGTCAAGGAATTGGTGGATCACGCCGTCGGGACCCAGGTCGGCTTTGCCGGACCCGTCATTGGCGTAGAGCTTGAAGAGGGCGCCGAGTGGCCTGCTATTCGTGACGCCATGACCGCCGCAATCTCGGCCGAGGGCGCGCTTGAGGGCATGGTTGACCATCCCGCATTCGGCCAGGTGCCGAAGTCCATGATCCTCGGTATCGGGACCAGCGATCTGCTGCTCCACGCATGGGACCTCGCACGGGCCATCGGCGCCGATGAGACCCTCCCGGCCGAGGTCGTTCAGGCCTGCCACATGGGCCTCCAGCAGTTCCCACCAGAAATGATGCGCTCACCGGGCTTCTTCGGCCCCGAGGTTGAGTGCGCGGCAGACGCCGATGCGCAGACCAAGATGCTGAGCTTCGCAGGCCGCCAGGTCTAGTAGTACGAGTTCCATCGGGCCGGCTCCTTTCGGGGGCCGGCCCTTTGCGTTTTGGGGACGCGAATTCGACGTTGGGTGCCAGCGTCGGACCGATACCCTCGGAATTGCCGCCATCGGCATCGCAGCACCGGCTGCCTCAACGAGATGGTGCAGACCTCAGCGTCGTGCACCTCGATGAGAGCAGGTGTACGTCATGTGGTGTTTCTGGAGTGCAAAGGGCGGTGTCGGCTGCACGGTCGTTGCCGCCGGTGTTGCGTTGGCGTTGGCGGAGACTCGGCCAACGTTGCTTGTCGATCTTGGTGGTGACCTTCCGGCGGTGCTTGGCTGCCGGGCCGAAGGTCCCGGACTTGTCGACTGGATGGCCGCGCCCGCACCGCCGCCGGACGCGCTGTCGCGGCTGGAGGTTGCGGTGACCTCCAACCTGTCGCTGTTGCCGCTGTCTGGGCCCGGCGGGTTGGTCGAGCCCAATGAAGAGGTCCGCCCGCCCGATCGATGGAGTGAACCGTTTGAGCTGCTGTCTCGGGTGATCGCCCTTGATCATCGGGAGGTCATCGTGGACCTCGGGCAGCGTGTTCGTCCGGGGTCGAGCGTGACCGACGACCCGGCCCGGGTAGATGTGGTGGCGCGGTTGCTGGCGTTGGCCTCCCGCTCCACCCTGGTGACCCGGCCATGCGCCCTCGCGGTGCGGGCGGCCGAGGAGCACCCGCCCCCTGATGATGTGATCGTCGTTGGGCGCCAGACCAGGGTGCTCGACGCCGGTGATGTACAGCGGGCGCTCGGCGCGCCGGTCGCTGCCTCGGTGCGGTGGGACCCAGCGATTGGGCGTGCGGTCGATGCCGGGCTGGTCACCGCCGGAACGCCCCGCTCGTTGCGGGTGCTTGGGTCGCTTCTGCCGGTGCCTGCCTCATGACCGGGTTGGCTGTCGATGTGGCTGTCGCGGTGGACGGCGATGTGGCTGGCGCCGTGCGGGCGCTGCGCAGTGCTGACCCGCTGCGCCCCATCGGGGCGGTGTTGGCTGAGGCCGAGCGGATGGTCGCTTCTCCTTCACCGTTCGGTCCGCTGGCCGAGTTGTTGGAAGATGGAACCGTGAGCGAGGTGCTGGTGAACGGCCCCGGTCCGGTCTGGGTGGAACGGGCCGGGACGCTGCCCCGCTCCGAGGTGAACATCGGCGACTATGACCTGCAGCTTGTGATCGAGCGGATACTGGCGCCGCTCGGGCTGCGTGTCGATCGGACCTCCCCGATTGTCGACGCTCGGCTGCCTGACGGATCCCGAGTCAACGTGGTGGTCCCGCCGTTAGCGATTGACGGACCGTCGGTCTCCATCCGTCGCTTCGGCGCTGGACCGGTTCCGCTGTCGGCGTTTGGGCCCATGTCTATGTCAACGGTGGTGGCCCGGCTGGTGGAGGACCATGCCTCCATACTGATCGTCGGGCCGACCAGTTCCGGCAAGACAACGCTCGTCAACGCGCTGAGCACGCTGATCGGTGACGAAGAACGCATCGTGTGTCTTGAAGACACTGCGGAGCTGCAGCTCGCTGTCGAGAATCTTGTGCGGCTTGAAGCCCGGCCCGCCAACAGCGAGGGGGTCGGAGAAGTCTCGCTTCGGGAGCTGGTGAGAACCGCCATGCGGATGCGCCCCGATCGCCTGGTCGTCGGGGAGGTCCGAGGGGCCGAAGCGTTTGATCTTCTCCTTGCGTTGACCAGCGGCCACGGCGGGTGCTTGACCACCTGTCATGGTGCCGAGCCGGCGTCGGCACTGCGCCGTCTGGAGACGTTGGCGGCCATGGGGGCCGGCGGGATTGGCCCGGAGATCATCCGGACGTTGGTTCGCGACGGCATCGACGCGGTCATCGCCGTCGAGCGGACGGACGAAGGTGTCAGGCGGATCGCTTCGGTGTCAGTTCTCAACGCTGACGGGTTGCGGCCGGTCTGGACGGCCGAGGACCCCGACCGTCGGTTGGCGGCCATCGGACGGTTGCGAGCATGTTGATGCGTCGTCGGGTGGACGCAGGTCGACGGTCGGTGACGGTGGCACTGGTGGGGTGCGTCGCGATGGTGGCGCTTGGTGTGGCCGTGGCAAGCCCGACCGTCGCCACCTCCGGACCGCTCATCGTGGTGGCGGTGTCTGTCGAACGTCGACGGCGCGATGCAAGGCGGCGAGCCCTCGGTCTGGCCACCATGTTTCCGGTCGTCGTCGACCGGTTGATTCACCAGCTCCGTTCCGGCCGCAGCCTGGCCCAGAGTTGTGCCGTGGTGCTGGCTCACCAGAGCGAGGACCAGACGTCGTCCGATCTGCTCGCCAGTTCCGGCCTGCAACACTGCCTGCAACCAATGATTGACGCGCTTGGCGCACGGCGCACCCTAGAGGAGGCGGCGGCATTGCTCGTCGGGCGCCCGGAGGTTGACGTTCGTCTGTTCGGGGTCACCGTACATGTACTGGCCCGCAACGGTGGCCCAGCGGTTCCGGCGCTGCAACGACTTCGCCACACGTTGATCGGTGCTGTGCACGCTCGAGACCAGGCCGCGGCCCACGCTGGTCAGGCGCTCGCCTCTGCGGGGCTGATGATCGGCTCGCCGATTCTGGTCGCCGTCGTCATCGGCGTGTTGAGTAAAGACGTCGCTCAGCTGTATCTGTTTGAAGCCGCCGGTGCGGTGTGCGTCTTTGTCGCCGCATCGCTGTCGTGCGTCGGATGGTGGTGGCTCGGTCGAGATGTGGCCCGCCTCGAACGGCGGATCGGGTGATCGCTGTAGTCGCCGTGGTGGCAATGGCGGGGGTGGTGGCGGCGGTCCACCGTTTGCGCGGCAAACGCCAGGCCGAGGCGAGGACCGCCACCGAAGCGGGTCTCGGGTTCACCGTTGACCTCATCACCGTTGTAGTGGGGTCGGGGGGAACGATCGGGCAGGCGGTGGAGACCGTGGCTCGCCACGGGCCGGACCTTGTTGCTCCCACATTCCGACGGGTCATGGAACGGGCCCGAACCGACCTCTTACTGGCCGATGCGCTCGACGTTGCCGTGGATGATCTCGGTCCAACGTTTCATCCATTGATCGGTGCGCTGGTGGCAACCGAACGAGATGGCGCACCCATCTCGCTGCTGTTGCAACATCTTGCGGACGATGCCCAACAGGCCAGGCAATGGCAGGCCGAGGCGCTCGCCAAGCGGCTGCCGGTCACCATGTTGGTGCCGCTGGCCACCTGCCTGCTCCCGGCCACAATCATCGGCGCGCTCGTTCCGCTGGTGCTCGTGGCGTTGCGACAGCTCGACCTGTAGTCGTTTGAGTCCGTGATCGTCTGACTCTGTGATCGTTTGATTTTGTGCTCGGGTCTTCGGGCCTCACCTGACAACTTTCGAAAGGACAATCAATGAAGCACATAGCGAGATCCACCGGCGGTTCGGGCGCCCGATCCCGGGCCACCGATGATGCTGGCCAGGCCACCGCCGAGTATGCGCTGGTCATGTTGGCCGCCGCTGGGCTGGCGGGCTCAGTGCTGGCGTGGGCGGTCGGTACCGATGCGGTCGGTCGGCTTATGGACGCCGTCGTCGAGCAACTCATAGGCCAGGTGTCGTAGTGGGTGCTCCGGCCTCGGTCTGCTGGTGTATGCCACGACGGTGGTGGCGGTGGTCAACAGATCGAGGCCAGAGTACGGCGGAGCTGGCGATGCTGTTGCCGTTTCTGTTGGTGGTGATCCTCGCCGTCGTCCAGGTGGGGGTGGTGGGGCGGGACTACGTCCTGGTC
>CAZSTV010000052.1:2963-14533 GCA_964609665.1 uncultured Acidimicrobiaceae bacterium | reverse complement strand
GCGTGGACTCCGGTGCTACTGTCGCTTCGGTTGAGGCTTGTTGCGCGCAGGCGGGCTTCGCGGCGGGCGGCTGCCTCCAACTCAACGGGGTCCACTGTGACGGGGACGGTGAACTCGCGCTCGCACAGGTCCAGCATGCGGTCCGCGATAGCGCCCGTCTGGTTGCGCTGGACCCGAGTCAAGCCACCGCCGCCGACGCCGCAGCGGCGTCCGGCCTCGATCCGGACCGTCTCGACGTTCAGATCCGAGGCGGGCAAGAGACCGGCGACATCATGACGGTCGAACTCCGCTACCAGGTCGCCACCGACGTGCCGGTCATCGGCGCGCTGTTGGACGACGTGGCAGTGTCAGCTGAGGCGTCGGTAAGGGTGGAATGAACGCCAATCGCAACCGTCACGCTGCGACTAGAACGGCTCTTCGGCTCCAAGGGTGTTGCGGAGCAGGGCGAGGGCCGCCATCTTGTCCAGCGGTTCGTTGCCGTTCCCGCATTTTGGTGACTGCACGCAGGACGGACAGCCGGTCGTGCAGATGCAATTGTCCAACACATCGGCGGTGGCGGCGAGGTGGCGGTCGGCTGCGGAGAACGCCAGCTCTGCGACACCGGCCCCTCCGGGGTAACCGTCGTAGATGAACACCGACGGCAGGCCGCTCTGCGGTGCCTCGGCGATGGAGACGCCACCGACGTCCCAGCGATCACAGATGGTAAACAGCGGCAAGATGCCAATGGCCGCGTGTTCCGCCGCGTGCAGCGCGCCGGGCAGCGCAAAGTCGGGGATGCCGGTCTGACGGATCACGTCGTGGGTCCACTCATACCAGATGGCATTTGTGACCAAATCCTGTGGCGGCAGATCAAGGTCCTCGGTGGCGAGCACCGTGCGGCTCGCAAACTCCTTGAGTTGGTAGCCGATGACCTGTGTGGTCACCTTGACCTGCCCGAGGTGCAGCGTTGACTCACCGACGGTCTTGGTCGTGGTGGTATCCAACACCTCAATGCTGATGTGGGACTTCGCCTGGGTCCAGGTTTTGCCATCGTCAGGCTCGACGATGGCCTCCCGTGCCGTCAGGTCTAAGTCGATCACTTTCCAGGGCTGACCCCGGTGAAGGTACACCGCTCCGGGATGGACCAGGTTGCCAGCGCGGGCCAACTCGACGGTGCCGATGAGCTGGTCATCGGTGTTGACAATTCTGACCTCGCCTCCCGACGCCGAACGAAGGCTGATCCTGTGAAAGGGCATGCCCTTGCCGTCCCACACCGCTCGTGGCAGCCGGTTGCGGTCGGGGCGGATGCGAAGCTCGTCGTTGACCACGTTGCGATGCACAGCATCGTCAAGCTCTCCCCACCAACGCTCATCGTTGTGGGCGAGGGGCCACTCGTACGCGGCACAGCCCAGATGGGGGTCCAAGATGTTCGGGTTGGAGACGTTGACCACCACAGGCTCCGGTGGGCGCTCGAAGAGGTCCTTCGGGTGGTTGACAAACCACTGGTCCAACTGATCGTCTCCGGCCACCAGCACCGAGACCGATTCCTGCTGCGAGCGCCCGGCCCGACCGATCTGTTGCCACATCGACGCGATGGTCCCTGGAACCCGCATAGGACGGTGGCGTCCAACCCGCTGATGTCGACCCCGAGCTCCAGCGCGCTGGTGGTCACGACCGCCCGCAGCGAACCGGTGACAAGCTCCGCCTCAATCTCGCGGCGCTCGGCCGCCAGGTAGCCGCTGCGATACGGCCGAACCATGTCCTGAAACTCCGGCGGCAATGAGCGAGCCACCCCTGCCGCCACCCGTTCGGTCAAGGCCCGGCTGCCGCAGAAGGCGATGACCCGCCGCCCGCTCAGCACAAGCTCCGACACCGCCCGGATGGTCTCGGTGGCGGGCGACTGGCGAATGCCCTTCTCCTCATCGACCAGGGCGGGCTGCACCACCGCAACCTGACGTTCGCCGCAGGGCGAACCGTCCTGGGTGATGGCCACAACATCTTTGCCGCACAGCTCGGCAGCCAGCACCTCGGGGTCTCCGATGGTGGCCGAGCAAAACACGAACGTCGGGTTGCCGCCGTAGCGGGCGCATTGGCGTTGCAGCCGCCGCAGAACATGGGAGACGTGGGTACCGAAAATGCCACGCAGCACGTGAAGCTCGTCGATGACGACGTAGTCCAGTCGCTTCAAAAAGGTGGCCCACTTGCCGTGGTGGGGCAGCAGGCCGTGATGCAACATCTCCGGGTTGGTCAGGACCACGTTTGCGTTGGACCTGGCCCAGGCCCGCTGATCCTTGGAAGCGTCACCGTCGTAGGTGACGGCCTTGAGATCCGGGATGTCCATCTCGCCGAAGGCTCGGAGCTGATCCTGCGCCAACGCTTTCGTCGGGTAGAGCAACAGCGAGGTGCCGGACCGCAGACCGCTGACAACGGACTCGGCGATGGGAATCTGGAAACACAGCGACTTGCCGGAGGCCGTGCCAGTGGAGATCACCACCGACTGCTTGTCTCGAATGAGGTCTATCGCTTTTGCCTGATGGGAGTAGATCCGTTCGGGAAGGCAGTGGGCGATCTTGTCCGGCAGCGGTCGGGCCAGCTCTTCGTAGACCGCAGGCCGGGGCGGGAGCCGTTCAAGATGGACCAGTCGGCCGTCGTGGCGAAACTGCTCGATGGCGTCGTCGATGGACGACGCCAAAACCAATGACCCGGTTGAATCGGCGGCTCCGGGCTCGGGCGGACTTCCGGGTTCGGACGCAACTCCGGGCTCGGACGTGTTTGTGGGCTCGACAGTGTCGACGCCGGATGCCGGCGACGCTGGCTTTTCGAGCAGTGGCGGGTGGGCCGCGATGTCCACCCCACCAAACTAGTTCATCGGTCGGACACTACTGAGACCGACCCGCAATGACCGGCTTACAGCGCACCGAGGGAGGGGTACAGCGGGTTCTTCGCCAACAGCTCGGCGGCCCGAGCCCGGTGAGAGTCACGCACGCCGTCGTCGAGGCTGAAGTGGGCCTTCGACGGGTCGCCGGCCTTGGTCAGCGCAGGCTCGGCGTTGCTGAGGACACCGCAGATGATGTCGGCAACGTCGTCCATGTCCGAGGTGTTCATCCCGACCGTGGTCAGCGCCGGCGTCCCAAGGCGAATACCGGAGGTGTACCAGGCGCCGTTCTTGTCGAACGGGATGGAGTTCCGGTTGACGATGACGCCTGCGTCTTCGAGCGAAGACTCGGCCTGGCGGCCGGTGAGGCCAAACGGCTGCACGTCGACCAGGACCAGGTGGTTGTCAGTGCCGCCGGTGACAATGCGCCCGCCCCGCTTCTCGATGCCTTCGGCCAGGGCGGTCGCATTGTCTGCGACCTGTTGGGCGTAGGTCTTGAACTCGGGCTGGCGAGCCTCCGAGAAGGCAACCGCCTTGGCGGCCATCACGTTGGACAGCGGTCCACCGAGCACCATGGGGCAGCCCTTGTCGATGAACTCGACCATGTCCGCTTCGTTTGAAAGGACGATGCCGCCACGCGGTCCACGCAGCGACTTGTGGGTGGTGGAGGTGACGATGTGAGCGTGGGGCACCGGGTCAAAGTCTCCGGTGAGTACCCCACCGGCCACCAGACCCGCAAAGTGGGCCATGTCGACCATGAGGGTGGCCCCGACCTCGTTTGCGATCTCACGCATCTTGGCAAAGTTGACCTTGCGGGGATACGCCGAATAGCCAGCGACGATGACCAGCGGCTTGAACTCACGAGCGGTGGCGGCCACCTGGTCGTAGTCCAGCATTTCGGTTTCCGGGTTCACGCTGTAGGAGCGCTGGTCAAACAGCTTGCCCGAGATGTTGGGGCGGAAGCCGTGGGTGAGGTGACCGCCGGCATCGAGTGCCATGCCAATCATCCGCTGGTTGCCGAAGGACTGACGCAGTTCCTCCCAGTCAGCATCGGACAGATCGTTGACGTGCTTGGCGCTCTTGCCCGCAAGGTACGGGGCCTCGACCCGGTGGGCCAGAATGGACCAGAACGCCACCAGGTTGGCGTCGATCCCGGAGTGCGGTTGCACGTAGGCGTAGTCCGCTCCGAAGAGGGCCTTGGCGTGATCGGCGGCCAGGGTTTCCACCTTGTCGACGTACTCGCAACCAGCGTAGAAACGGTGCCCGGGAGTGCCCTCGGCATACTTGTCGCTGAACCAGTTACCCATGGCGAGCAGCACCGCGGGGCTTGCGTAATTCTCCGAGGCAATCAGCTTGAGCTGGCTCCGCTGGTTGCCGAGCTCACCCCGGATGTGCGAGGCAATATCGGGCTCGACCGCGCCGATCACGTCGAGCGCAGCCCGGTAGGCCTGGGCTTCAGGGGTGTTGACCGGAGCGTCGGTGCCTGCAGATGAATCCTGGAGAGTCATAGGCCTGATGGTAGTGCGCAATCATTGGCGAAAAGCAGGGTTTGCGCCACCCGAGGAAACCCGCCGAGATGCACGCGGCGATACCCGGCCCGGTTCGGGCTTTCGCCTACCATTGGCCGCTACCGCCTCCCCGTTTTCGCCGCCGCGCCGCTGGAGCCTGCCCGATGTCCGCATCCCAATCCGCCTCGATTCGCCTGCCCGTGCCCGAGACCGGACGTGATGAGGCCGAGCGATTTGTCGCCACACATTTCGACGGGTTGTACCTCGAAACAGAGGTGGTGTCTTCGGACCGGTTCCGCGGTGGGCAGTCCTCGGCCGAGCAGGCGCTGGAGCGCTTCGACGTTGCCGGCTACGCCGCGAATCGCAACGAGGCGTTCCCCGCACCGCGGCGAGGAGCATCCGGTCTGTCGCCATACATCCGCCACGGTCTGCTGTCGCTGCGAAGGGTGTGGGACGCGGTTGACGGAGGACCGCCGCAGGATGTCATGAAGTTCCGCGACGAGCTGTTGTGGCAGGAGTACGCCAGGCACTGGTACGCCCGGCTCGGCCCAGCGACGGCTGCCCCGCTTCGCCGCAGGTTCACCACCGTCAACCCCGTCCCCGATGCTGCCCCGGCCTCTGCCTCCGACTCCGACTCTGACTCTGCACCCGCCTCAGGCGCTGCCCCCGCATCCGCTGCTGTCGACGTCGACCCAGACACTGCTGACTTCGACTCTGAGCTCGACAGTTTTGACCTCGACAGTTTTGACTTCGACAGTGCCGTTCCGCCCGGTTGGGATCAGGACATGGCGTGTCTGGAGTTGACCATCGGTGAGCTTGAGGACGACGGCTACCTGGTCAACCAGACCAGGATGTGGCTGGCCAGCCATTGGACCGTTCGCAATGGCCTGCCGTGGCGTGACGGCGAAGACTACTTCTTTCGTCACCTGCTCGACGGTTCGCGGGCCGCCAACCGGCTTGGCTGGCAGTGGACGTCCGGCATCGGCTCCGACCGGGCGTACGGGTTTTCGCGGTGGCAGGTGGAGCGACGAGCGCCCGGGCTGTGCGCGTCGTGTGAGGTGGCGGTCGACTGTCCCATTTACTCGTGGCCGGACGACGCCGAGCAGGAGAAGGTTGAAGCGAACCCACTGATCGGGTCCGACCCCGACCTGGCTCGGACCATCGGCCCCCGCAAGATCACCGCGGAGGGAACGCCGGAGGTGGTGTGGCTCACCGCCGAATCGCTCGGCATGGCCGACCCCGCCCTGGTCGACAACCCGGACCTGGTGGTGGTGTTCGTGTTTGACGAGCCGCTCCTCCGTCGGCTGCAGCTGTCGTCCAAGCGTCTTGTCTTTTTGGTGGAGACCTTGGCCGAGTTGGCCCTACACCGGCCGTTCGAGGTGCACCTCGGCGACCCCGTCTCGGTCCTGTCCGCCCGTCCCGCCGCCGCCACGTTCACCCCGGTGCCCGGGTGGCAGCAGCGCGCGAGCTCACTGTCGGTGGTGAAGGTGCATCCGTGGCCATGGCTCAGGGTGCCAATTGCCGGTTCAATCGGCTCCTACAGTGCCTGGTCCAAACAGATCGGCCGGGGGTAAAAATTGGGGGTGATCCCACCCGCTGTCTGTTGGAGTCACCGATCGTCAGGTAGTGTGGGGATGAGTGGAACACGATCCTTCGGAACATGCGCCGCTGGGAAGCAATGTGCTTGGCACCAGTGGACTGATTGAGATCAACATCCCCTCCCGCGTTGAATTGGTTGCCGTCGTCAGGATGGTCGTCGCCGCCGCAACCAACGCAGTCGAGGCACTCCACGGTGACCGCCTCGATGACCTTCGCTGGGTCACGTCCGAAGCGACCACAAACGCCATCGAAGCCAATCTTGCAGCAAACGAGGGTGGCCGCGTCGCCATCACGTGCGAGGTGGAGGACGGCATTGTCCGTCTGGCGGTTCGGGATCAGGGCACCGGTATGCCGGACAAGTATGAGGTGCCCGACATTACCCATCCTGACCGGCTCCTGATTGAAGGTGCATTTGGCGTTCCGCTCATGGAGCGGCTTAGCTCAGCTTGCAGCTTTGTTTCAGCTGACACCGGTACCACGGTGCAAATGGAGCTTTACCAGTAGCGTCACGAGGTCCGTGCACCTCTAATCGAGCCTGAACCGTGTCTTCGGAACCATCTATACAAGTACGCAAAGAAGCGTGGAGCGGGAGCGATAACCGCATCGCGAGGGCGGTAGCCCGGCCACTGGTTCGTTTTCTCGCGCAGGAGACCGCGTCTGGTGTGTTGCTGCTGATCGCCACGGCGGTGGCGCTGACGTGGGCCAACCTTCCAGGCGAGCTTGGCGAGTCATACCACCATTTGTGGGAGACCCACCTCACACTGGTCATCGGCGATTGGTCCGTCTTCGACGAGTCGCTTGAGCACGTTGTCAACGATGCCCTTATGGTGCTGTTCTTCTTCGTCGTTGGTTTGGAGATCAAGTCCGAGCTTGTCGTCGGCGACCTTCGAGAACCTCGGGTCGCCCTGCTCCCCGCCATCGCCGCGCTCGGCGGCATGGTGGTTCCGGCGTTGGTCTACGTTGCGGTGACCGCAGGGGGCGAAGGGGCAAACGGTTGGGGCATCCCGATGGCCACCGACATTGCGTTTGCCGTCGGTGTGCTCGCACTGCTCGGACCGATGATCCCGCAGCGGCTCAAGCTGTTCCTGTTGACCTTGGCCATCGTCGACGACATCGGTGCAATCCTCGTCATCGCCGCTTTTTACACCAACAACATCCGCTTCGATTGGCTGTCGCTCGCCATCGGGCTGATTCTCCTCGTCGTCATGCTGACCAGACTCCGGGTCTGGTACACCCCGATTTACGTGGTCGTCGGTGTCGTGATCTGGTATGCCACCTTCCAATCCGGTGTGCACGCCACCATTGCCGGCGTTGCGCTCGGCCTGCTCGCTCCCGCCCGCCCGCTGCTCGGCCCTCGAGCGTTTGAAGGGGTCGAGGATCGACTTTCCGGAGACCGGGCAGACCCCAACTACATCCTTGACGCCAACTGGCGGATGAAGGAACGGCTGTCGATCACCACCAGGATGGCCCAGCTGGTCAGTCCCTGGACCAGTTTCGTGGTCGTCCCGCTGTTCGCTCTGGCCAACGCGGGAATCGAGCTGTCGGGAAGCGCCGTCAGCGGTGCGGCATCGTCTCGGGTCACCTGGGGCATCATCCTTGGCCTGGTCGTTGGCAAGACCGTCGGGGTTTCGCTCTTCACCTACTTTGCGGTGCGTTTCGACCTGGCGAACCTGCCCGCTGGGGTGACGATGCGCCATGTCATCGGCGGTGGCGCGGTGGCCGGAATCGGGTTCACCGTTGCGCTGTTCATCGCCCGCCTTGCCTTCGTCGACGCTGAAGGGGAACCACTGCCGTTCCTCGAAGAGGCCATCATGGGCGTCCTCGTCGCGTCACTGATCGCCACGGTCCTTGGCTGGGTGCTGCTCCGCTGGGCAGCCGCGGCGGATTCGTCTCCGGAACTTCCGGTCCAGCAAAACGTCTGAGGATTTCTTCGCAGATGTGACCAACGTCCTGTTTCGGCTGTTTTCCCAGTCGATTACAGGGATTTGCGGCGTCGGCCCGCCTCCTGAACCGGGCCGGCCAAGAAAAAATATGGCTGAGGTGTTGACAAAATTGGCAAAAGTGTTCGTAACCTCCGAACGTGCCCCAGCCGCTCGTTATCGTCGAATCACCAGCCAAGGCAAAGACCATTGCCGGCTACTTGGGGGATGACTACATCGTCGAGTCATCCATCGGGCACATCCGCGACCTGCCTTCCAAGGCGGCTGAAATCCCGGCCGCGTACAAGAAGGAGAAGTGGTCGTCGATGGGCATCGACGTCGACAACGACTTCAAGCCCCTATATGTAGTGTCGGATCGTAAGTCCGACCATGTGAAGAAGCTGAAGGCCCTACTCAAGGACGCCAGCGAACTGGTACTCGCGACTGATGAGGATCGCGAAGGAGAGGCCATTGCCTGGCACCTCCTGGAGGTGCTGAACCCCCGGGTGCCGGTCAAGCGCATGGTCTTCCACGAGATCACGCCCGAGGCCATCCGCCGGGCCATCGACAACCCCCGTGAACTGGACCGTCGTCTCGTCGATGCCCAGGAAGCCCGCCGGCTTCTTGACAGGCTCTACGGGTACGAGGTTTCGCCGGTTTTGTGGAAGAAGGTCAAGCCTCGCCTGTCCGCCGGCCGGGTGCAGAGCGTCGCCACCCGCATCGTGGTGGAACGTGAGCGGGAGCGCATGGCGTTCCGTTCCGCGAACTACTGGGACCTCACCGCAACGTTCTCCGCCACCGATGCGAAGCACGCAAGCGAGCGTCCGTTCTCGGCGGTCATGCTTGAGTTGGACGGTGCGAGGATTGCCACCGGGCGGGACTTCGCCCAGGACGGCACCATCCAGCGAGAGGGTGTTGTACACCTGGACAAGGCGCAGGCCGACGCGTTGGCAGGCGAGCTGAAGGGTCGACCGTCAGAGGTCAAGAGCCGTGAGGCCAAGCCGTACCGTCGTACCCCGGCGGCGCCGTTCATCACCTCCACGTACCAGCAGGAGGCCAGCCGCAAGCTGCGTCTGTCCTCCAGCCAGGCAATGCGTGTGGCCCAGGGCCTGTACGAACGTGGCTACATCACCTATATGCGTACCGACTCGACCACGCTGTCGGAATCTGCGGTGAGTGCTGCAAGGGCACAGATAGCCGACAAATTTGGGGCCGAATATCTGCCCGATGGTCCCCGGACGTACCAGAAAAAGGTCAAGAACGCCCAGGAAGCTCACGAGGCCATCCGTCCGTCGGGTGACACCTTCCGCACCCCGGATCAAGTGTCGGGAGAGCTGAGTGCGCCCGAGCTGCGGGTGTACGAGCTGATCTGGCAGCGCACCGTTGCCTCGCAGATGACCGACGCCACCGGCGAGACCGTCACCTTGAAGCTGTCCGCGGACACCACCGGCGGCCGCAACGCCGTCTTCTCAACGTCTGGCACCGTCATTTCCCACCAGGGTTTCCTCAAGGTCTACGTCGAGAGCAAGGACGACACGGCCGAGGACGATGACAGCGATGCCGATGAGAAGCGTCTCCCCGCTCTGCAGGAAGGCGACCGAGCAGACCTGACCACCATCGAAGCGGCCGGCCACGACACGCAGGCGCCCTCTCGCTTCACCGAGGCGTCGCTGGTCAAGAAGCTCGAAGAACTCGGCGTTGGTCGCCCCTCCACCTACGCATCCATCATGACCACCGTCCAGGACCGTGGCTATGTCTGGAAGAAGGGTTCGGCGCTGGTGCCGAGCTTCCTTGCGTTCGCCGTCATCACTCTCCTGGAGCAGCACTTCCCCGACCTGGTGGACTACGCGTTCACCGCCAGGATGGAAGGTGACCTGGACAACATCGCCAATGGCACCGAAGATGCGGTGCCGTGGCTTTCACAGTTCTATTTCGGTGAAGACGCCGAACCCGGCCTTCGGGAAAAGGTGGCAGACCGCCTCGGAGACATTGATGCTCGTGCGGTCAACTCCATCCCGATCGGCAGTGATGAGTCCGGCATTCCCATCGTGGCCCGGGTCGGTCAGTTCGGCCCGTACCTGGAGCGTGGCCGCCTCGGTGGCTCATCCCTCTCGCCAACCGACACTCACTGGCAGCCGATTCGCTCCACCGTGCACCTCCGCCGGAACTTGGTTGGTGCGTCCACCGGGTCTGAGCTGCTAATAGTTGGTCACCGTGAGGCCGCTCGTGGCCCGCTGCTCAATGAGCCGATCGATGGTGCTGCGTACAACCCAGCCACCGACGAGTGGCGGCCGATTGCCGAAAGTTCCTGGGTTGGCATGCCGGCGGCAGCGGTCTGGACCGGCGACGAGTACGGCCAGATGGTGGTCCTTGGGGCAGACGGTGGCGGCGCGGCCTACGAGCCCGAGTCCGACTCGTGGCGCAGCCTGCCCGCGGAGGTCACCACACCTGTTGGTTTCAAGACGGCGCTGTGGAGCGGCGATGCCGTGATCGGCGTTGGCTGGAGCAAGGCCGGCATCGGTGTTACCTCCTTCGACCCTGGCACCGGCTTTGCCACGCCCGGCGCGTCGCTGGAGATTGCGGTGTCCGACACCGCCGTTGCGTCATGGACCGGCAGCGAGGTGTTGGTGTGGGACAAGGTCGACGGATGGTTCTACAACCCGGCCGCCGACGCATGGCGTGAAGCGCCGACGCTCGGTAAGTACGACGGCAAGAAGCCGAAGCTTGCAATGACGGTTGGTGGGGCCTCCGACGGTGAGGTCTACGCCGTCGCATGGTTCAAGACCACCGCCAAGATCCGTGTCGCAAAGCTCACGGGTGAGAAGTGGACGTGGCTGGAGACCATCGACATCGACGGTCACCTTGCGAGCGTGCACGTGATCAATCCGAACACCCCCGACGGCGAGTTGGTCATCGTCGATGACGACGTGCCGGTCAAGGCCTATCGCCTGCAGGTCGACGGCGCCACCGTCGAACCGTTCGAGAGTTTCCCCGCCCGTTCGGTCAGGGACTATTCGTTGGCAGAGATCAACGGCGGTTTGATGGCGTGGGGCAACCTCATCGAGACCAAGGCAATCCCCAACGACGTCACCCCGGATGAGCTCAACACCGTTCGGGCGGCCGAGATCATGGCCGTTCCCGACGTCATCCATCTTGGGCATGATCCCGACAGTGGCCTCCCGGTGTTTGTCCGTGACGGCAAGTTCGGTCCGTACGTGCAGCTCGGCGAGATGCCGAAGAAGGTCACCGACGACAACAAGCCGCAGACCAGCTCGCTCTTCAAAGAGATGCAGATGGAAGACCTCGACCTTGCGAAGGCGCTCGAGCTGTTGACCATCCCCCGAGTCATCGGGGTCGACCCCAGCGACGGCCGGGAGATGACCGCACGCAACGGTCCGCACGGCCCGTACCTCACCAAGGACCCCCTTGAGGAGGGCAAGCGTCCGGACACCAGAAGTTTCGAGAACGAAGCCGAGCTGCTGACCATGACGTTGGATGGTGCGGTGAAGCTCTTCGCCCAGCCGAAGCGTCGCCGTGGTCAGTCCGCGGCCGGTCCGCTGAAGGAGCTTGGTGTTGATCCCACCACCGACCTGCCCGTCGTGGTGAAGAACGGCCAGTTCGGCGAGTACGTGACCGATGGTGAAGTGAACGCCAGCCTGACCGCCACCGACACGGTGGAGAAAACCTACA
>CAZSTV010000052.1:0-2953 GCA_964609665.1 uncultured Acidimicrobiaceae bacterium | reverse complement strand
CTGACCGAATACCTGCATGAAAACGGCATCAAAGTCCGCTACATGCACTCCGATGTCGACACGGTGGAGCGGATCGACATTACGCGGGCGTCTGAGCTGTTGGCGATCCGTCGCCAGAAGATGGCGCTCGACCCTGCCGGTCCGAAGAAGGCGGCCGCCAAGAAAGCGGCAAAGAAGAAGCCTGCCAAGAAAGCGGCGAAGAAGGCTGCCGCCAAGAAGACTGCGGCCAAGAGCTGACAGTGGCGGCCTACATCGCTTTTGAGGGCGGCGAGGGGTCAGGTAAGAGCACGCAGGCGGCACTGGTGGCCGAACGTTTGAATGCGGTGCTTACCAGGGAGCCGGGCGGATCACCGCTCGGTGCCGAGCTGCGGCAGCTCCTGCTTGGATCTGGGGACTACGCGTTGAGCCCGCGGGCGGAGGCGCTGATGATGGCGGCCGACCGGGCGCAGCATCTGCAGGAGGTCATCCTGCCGGCGTTAGCCGAGGGCCGTCATGTGGTGTCTGACCGTTCGGTATATTCGTCGCTGGCCTACCAGGGCGGTGGGCGAGAGCTTGGCATCGAGAACATCCGGTCGGTGAACGACTGGGCGGTGTATGGCCGGTGGCCCGACATCGTGGTGTATCTGCGGGTTGATCGCGACGTTGCCGCTTCCCGGTTGAACCGTTCGCTTGACCGGATTGAGCAGGAGGGCGACCTGTTTCACAAACGGGTGGCCGACGCGTTTGATCACCTGGCCGCCGAAGAGGATGAACGGTGGCTTGTGGTTGACGGAACGCAATCGCTTGAGGCGGTCACCGAAGAGGTGTGGCGTCGCCTTGAAGCGGCGCTCGCCGCTCACTGAGCGACCTGACGTTCGCCACAGGAGCTAGCCGAGGTTAAGTCGGGCGCAATCGGTGTCGATTACCGATTGTGGACCGGTGTACCGAGAGCAACGACGAGGCGCTGTCAGACGACGCCAACCTGCTGTCCTTCGCCCGGCCTGTCCTGATCAACATGTTGAACCGACCCGAACGGCTGCGGGATTCACTGGAGGAACTTGCCGCCGTTGTTGGCCGTCCGGTCTCGGTCGATCAGGATGTTCACCTGATCCGGCCCCGGCAGTTTGATGATGCCGGTGGCTTTGCCAACCAGGGCTTTCGCAGCAACCTGGATGCTCATCTGCAGGCCGCCCGATGGGCTCGTGACAACGATGTGGAGCGGCTGCTGGTGCTGGAGGATGACATTGCCTTCGCCCCGGCGTGGGCGCAACACGGCGATGCGCTGCTGGCCCAGCTGGGCGAGCGGGACTGGCATCTTGCGAGCCTTGGTTACCTCGATGTTTGGAATGCCGCCCCCGGGCCCGAAGCGTTGGACGGGGGAGCGAGCGGCGGTTGGGTGCGGTTCACCGAGCAGGTGAACGGTGCCCACGCCTACCTGGTGAACAGCACGGCGTTCGACTCGTGGATCGGTCACCTGGAGGCGGTGGCCGAGGGAACCCCCGGTGACGACCTGCAGGGCCCGATTCCCTCCGACGGTGCCATCAATACCTTCTGCTGGGTGAACCCTGACGCCATCCGCCTTGTGGCGGTGCCGAACCTGGCCGGGACCCGCCCTACCCGCTCCGATATCACGCCGAGCACGATTGATCGGGTGCCGATGCTGAGCGATCTGGCGGAACGGGTTCGATCGTGGCGGCGGCGACGTCACGGGTCAAAGGTCGCAAACTACAAGTGACGCTAGAGTCGGGATCAGTGTCCGACTCAGAACCATTCGACCAACCGGCCGCAGTTTCGGCCGCTCCACCGGCTGCCACGGCCACCGCGGACGACCCGTGGGTTGGCGTGGTCGGCCAGGCCGACGCCAAGGCGCGGCTCGAGGTTGCGGCCCAGTCGCCGGTGCACGCCTATATGTTTCTTGGTAGCCCTGGCAGCGGCACGCTTCGGGCGGCCCGGGCATTCGCTGGCCTTGTGCTGGCAGCAGACCTGGCCGACGCCGGGGAGCAGGGCCGGGCGGTTGTGTTGGCCACCGAAGACAAGCACCCGGACGTGATCATTGTCGAGCCTCAGGGCGCGGCGTTGCGGGTGTCCGAGGCGGAGGAGATCATCCGGGCCGGTCTGCGGACCCCGGTCGAGGGTCGGCGCAAAGTCATCATCGTGACCGGGTCCGAGGCGATTGAAGAGGCGGCCATCGGCAAGTTACTGAAGGTAATCGAAGAGCCGCCACCATCTGCAGTGTTCGTGCTGCTGGCCGAAGAGGTGCCACCCGAAATCATCACCATTGCCAGCCGCTGCGTGACGGTGGAATTCGGGCCGCTGTCGGTCATGGAACTTTCCCAGACCCTGTTGGCGGAAGGGGTTGACGCCGAGCGGGCCGAGGTTGCCTCGGCCGCCGCAGGTGGTGACCTTGACCGGGCCCGGCTCTTGGCGACCGACGACGACCTGGCCGAACGGGCCGCTCTGTGGCAGCGGATCCCCGGTCGCCTCGACGGCACCGGGTACATGGCAACGGAGATGGTGAACGAGGTCCGGTCTGGCATGGACCGGGCACAGGGGCCGCTGGAGGCCCGTCAGGCCCACGACGTTGAGCAACTGGAAGCCAGGGTGGAGCAGCTGGGGGAGCGAGGCTCTGGTCGGACCGAGTTGGTTGCCCGTCACAAGCGTGAGATCCGTCGGCTGCGCTATGACGAGTTGCGGTTCGGTATGGCAACGATGGCCAGGGTGTATCGGGATCACCTGGTCGGTGACGCGGGGCTGTCTCACTCCGAGTCCGACACCTACGCCGCCCTCGAAGCGATCCAAACGGCCGCCGAGAACCTGATCAGGAACCCCAACGAGCCGCTGCTGCTCCAGGAGCTGTTCCTCACCCTCTCGCCGCCCGCCCGCTAGATACGGTCGGCGGTCAAGCCGCGGGCCGGTCAGATCTCGGGGGCGAATCCACGTCGGCCGATCGACCGCGTGCGATAAGCTGTCACCC
>CAZSTV010000051.1:19875-27849 GCA_964609665.1 uncultured Acidimicrobiaceae bacterium | reverse complement strand
CCCTGCTCGAGTTCCAGGGCAACAACGTCGGTGGCGGCATGTTCAACGTGCTCGTCCCGCCGTTCGACGACGTGCGAGTCCGCCGTGGCCTGACCCAGATGAACTCCCAGGAGAACGTGATCGAGGCCCTCGGCGGCACCGGCATTTCTCTCCCGGGTACCCAGTGGTTCAGCCCGGATTCCCCGTGGTACTCCGAGAAGGTTGCTGCCGCTTGGCCGAAGTTTGACTTTGATGCCGGTAAGGCAACGCTGCAGGAGTACATCGACGATCCCGAGCGCTCCGACGGCAAGGCCGCCGGCGAGCTCATCGACGTCGAGCTTTCCTGCCCGCCGGACCCGACGCTGATCGCCGCCATGCAGGTGCTCGAGCAGACCTGGTCCGCCAGCGAGCTCGTCAACGTCGATCTGACCAACTACGACCAGCAGACCCACATCAACTACGCCCTTGGCGCCGAGAACGGCTTCCTGGGTGAGCACGGTGCACACTGCTGGCGCTTCTCGTCGGACAGCGATCCCTCGGTTGACATCAACCCGGGCTTCGCTCCTCCGACTGCTGAGATCGCAGAAGCCGCCGGTCTTCCCGGCGTCGTCTCGCCTCTCAACTTCGCCAACTACTTCGATGGTGAAGTATTCGGCGCAGCTGTCGCAGCCATTCAGACCGATAACTTCGACGAGCGCTATGCGCTCTACGAGACCATCATGCTGAAGATCGCTGAGGACATCCCAATCTGGTACTCCGGCCACACCGCAACCGCCTTCGGCACCGATCCTTCGGTCCAGGGCCTCAACGGTTGGCACCTGCCTTCCGGCGACATCGGCATCGGGTTCCCCGCTGTCGAAGGCCGCTGGGCCGAGGTCTGGGTCACCGGCTGATCACAGGTCATTCGACGTGAGGGACTGCAGTCCTTGAACCTGAGGTCTACCGACCTTGAACTTGAGGACTGCAGTCCAATCGAAATGTAGAAATAGGTTTCGCAAGAAACCGCAAGTGCTGGGAATCCCTGGGGAGGAAACGAAAAGATGGCGAAGGTATTAGGAACAAGACTTCTACGTCTGGCGGCAACGCTGTTTGCTGTCACGTTCCTTTCCTTCATCATGACGTCGCTTCTCCCCGGGGACCCGGTCAATGCAATTTTGGGTGTTGACGCACCCCGTGACGAAGAAACCGTGCAGCGGATCCGGACCGAACTCGGCCTCGATGATCCACTACCACAGCGCTATGTAACGTGGCTCGGCAACGCCGCCCAGGGCGACCTTGGCGAGTCCTACATCAACCGGGGCCAATCGGTCTCCGACACCATCAAGAGCCGGCTCCCGGTCACCGCTCAGCTGGCATTCATGGCCATCATCATTGCGCTGATCCTGGCCATCCCGATCGGGGTGCTCGGCGCATACCGACAGGGCCGCTGGCAGGACCAGACCACATCGGCGGGGGTGCAAGTTGCGCTCTCGGTGCCGAACTTCATAACCGGCATCATGTTGATCTGGTTATTCGCGGTCCAGCTGAAATGGTTGCCAGCCTCAAACTGGAACCGCATCAGCGACAAGGGTCTCATCGAGAACATGAAGACCGCCATCCTTCCTTCCACCGCACTGGCGTTGACCCAGATGGCCATCTTCTCCCGGCTCATCCGGTCCGACATGATCGCCACCCTCCAGGAGAACTTCGTACTCTCGGCCAGAGCCAAGGGCCTCTCTGACCGCTACGTGCTCATGCGCCACGCACTGCGCCCAAGCTCGCTCAGCCTTGCCACCATCGTCGGCATCAACTTCGGCGCACTCCTCGGTGGCACCGTCATCATCGAGACCCTCTTCGCCATACCCGGTCTCGGCTTCCGGTTGATCAACGCCATCAACCAGCGAGACATTCTGGTCATCCAAGGCATAACGGTCTTTGTCGCCGTGGTCTACGTGGTGATCAACACCATTGTCGATCTGTTCTACACCGTGCTCGACCCCAGAATTCGGAGGAGCTGACTATGGATGGACCAATGTCCAATGACGCCGGCGCCCGGACGGCTACGGCGGTTGCTGAACGCTCAGCGCCCATACCGGCTGGCGACGGCAAGCCGAAGCGGGCCTCGTTCTTCCAGGTCTTCAAAGAGATGCCAATCCTGGTCAAGCTGTCGACCATCTGGTTGCTGCTCGTCTTCGGCGGCGCGATCTACGCCAAGTTGGACACCGGCGTCTTCGGCGGTGCGCTGCCGCTACAGGACCCGAACTTCCAGACCAACAACTTCAATCCCGAAACCGGCGCCTTCGGTGATGGCGAGCCCATTGAGGCGCCCTCGGCCCAGCACTGGCTTGGCACCGATGCCATTGCCAGAGACACCTTTGCTCGCATCGTCCATGGCGGTTGGGTCAGCCTGATCGTGGCCGGTGTCGCTGCCGGTTTCGGCGTGATCGTCGGCGGCTTCCTCGGTTCGCTCGTCGGCTACGTCCGGGGTTTCACCGAGACGGTGACCATGTCCATCATCGACGTCATCCTCGCCTTCCCCGCTCTGATTCTTTTGCTGGCAATGGTCTCCATCTTCAAGGTGCGGAACCTGTTTGTCATCAGCCTGGTGATCGGCTTCTTGGCCATCCCTGCCTACACCCGTGTTGCCCGGGCGGGCAGCCTTGCCATTAGTAACCGCGAGTTCGTGCTGGCGGCCCGTGCCATCGGGACGAAGCCGGCAACGATCCTGCGGCGAGAGATCATCCCAAACGTGCTGCCAACCGTGCTGTCCTATGCGATGGTGGCAGCGGCCTTTGTGATTGTGGTCGAAGGCTCGCTCAGCTTCCTTGGGCTTAGCGTGCAGTTGCCGACCGCGACCTGGGGCAACATGATCAACCAGGCTCGGCGTGACATTGACCTCAACCTGTTGCAGGTGATCGCCCCGTCGTTGGCGCTGGTGTTCACCGTGCTGTCGCTCAATCAGGTTGGCGACTGGTTCCAGAAGCGGGCTGGTTTCCGCGCATCGGCGCTGTAGCCGACAGCGGCGAGAGGCTCTCGCCGTCGCATCACTAGTCCAGCAGTAATCCGGCGTTAGATCTGCGCTAGCCCCGGCGCCGATTTCGGGTGCGCGTTCAGCGCGCTCTTGCTGTGCGTTCGTCGCATGTGGTTGTGGTGTGCGTTGCATTTGCGTCCGGGCTGTGCCCGTACGGCAGCGAACCCACTTTCGCGTCGGAACTTTCCCCCAGTACCAACCCGTCTAGGCAGATTTGTTGATGTAACTTGCGTCACATCAAGTCATCGGCAACCATGAGCGCGCATAAACAACCACACAGGGGGAGAGGCATGCTGTCTCGAATTAGCAGATTGTTGGCTATTGCGCTTGCTCTAGCGATGGTGGCGGCGGCATGTGGGGGCGGAGGAGACGACGAATCCTCCGACGTGACCACCGGCCAGGATGAGCAGGACCAGGAAATCGTTGCAGAGGAACGTGAGGCCAACGAGGCCGAAGGTTCCGATGAGCGAGACGTCGAGACCGGTCCGGTTCGAGGGGGCAAGCTGATCTACGGCATTGAGGCCGACTCGGCTAACCCGTGGACCCACTACGCAACGTCGTGTGCCATCAGCTGTCGCATGATTCTACGAACCATCACCGATGGCCTGTTCGCCACCGATGCCAACGGCGAGATTCAGCCATATCTGGTGGAGACGGTGGAAGCCAACGAGGACTTTACCGAATGGACGATGACCGTCCGAGAAGGAATCACCTTCCATGACGGCACCCCGTTTGATGGAGCCGCTGTCAAGTACAACATCGATGCCTGCCGCTTCAGCCCGCTGACCGGCCCGGCCTTCCTTGGCCTTGCCGACGTCACCGCCGAAGGACAGTCGGTCACCATGACCTACTCCGCGCCGGAGGCCCTCGGACCACGATCACTGCGGACCGAAGTCTGCGGCATGATGCTCTCACCGACATGGATGCAGACGCTTTCCAACAATCCGCTCCTGAGTGAGGACGAAGCGGCTGCAGCCACAGGAGATCCGTCGCAGCCCGTCGGTCTCGGTCCGTTCAAGTTCGTTTCGTACACCCCGGGCAACGGCAACAGCTTCATCGCCGAGCGCAACGAGGACTACTGGCGAGGCGACGGTCCGAACGCCACCGGCGAAGGCCTGCCCTACCTCGACGAGGTTGAGCTTGTGGTCGCCGTTGACATCCAGGGCCGGTCAAACGGCTTGAAGTCCGGTCAGTTCGACATCATCCACACTGCCAATGCCGACGAGATCAAGAAGTACGAAGAGGACGGCGAGTTCGTTCTGCTGCAGGCCAACGACTTTGGCGAAACGAGCTACACGCTTCTCAACGTTGGCGCAGGCGAGAACCCGGTCCTGGCGTTCGTCCGGGAGCTCGACAGCCTGGTGATGGACCCGGGTGATCTCAACTCGGCGAGTCCGCTGTTGCATCTGAGCTGTCGTCGGGCATTCGCTCACGCCGTCGATCAGCAGCGTGTCGCCGATGAACGTGGCGCCGGGATTGTGAGCCCGGCGAACGGTCCGTTCCCGCCGGGATCGATCGGCTATCTCGAAGACACCGGCTATCCGTCGTTCGACCTTGCGGCCGCTGCGGAGAACTTTGAGCAGTGCAAGACCGACCATGGCACGACGCCGGTGTCATTCAGCTTCAACACCACTAACGATGCGTTCAACGTTGAGACCAACGAGCTGATCGCCTCGATGTGGCGGGATGCGTTCGGCGACGAGGTCGACGTGAGCATCACCCCGATCGAGCAGGGCCAGTACATCGGTCTTGCCCTCGCCGGTGCGTTCCAGGCCCAGGGCTGGCGCAACCACGCCGGTGTTGATCCGGCGGAGCAGTGGTACTGGTGGAATGCCGCAACGGCCAGTCCAATCGATCCGGGCGTTCCGGAGTTGGCGTTGAACTTTGGTCGCTTCCAGGACGCGGCGATGGACGAGCAGTTCACCATCATCCGCCAGAACCCGGACCCCGCAGCCCGCAAGGCAGCGGCTGAAGAGGTCAACCGACTGTTCGGCGAGAACGTCTGGAACTTCTGGACAACCTGGACCCTGTGGGGCATTGCCGCCAATCCAAGAGTGCAGAACATCACCGATCTTGAGATTCCGGGCTATGGGCCGAGCAAGCCGGTGATCGCCGGTAAGCACCACCTCACCCAGATCTGGTGCATCGAAGGCGATTGCCAGGGCTAATAACACGCTGATGCTTGACCGGCGGGCGGTGATGCCGTCCGCCGGTCCGGTAGAGGCGTACCCAAAATCTGCAAGCCGGACATGCGCCGGACACAAGCCGGACATAAGGAGGACAACAACTAGTGCGTGAGGTCATGGACAGGCCCGGTCTTTTGATTGTGATCATCGCTGCAATAGCCGCAATCGCCACATCGATTGTCGCCTCGGAACGTCAGGTCTGGTCGTTCTTCATCTTCGCGGCCGGCGCCATTCTTGCCGCGGCTGTCGCGTCGGCGAGAAACGAGAATGCCGGTCCCTATGCCACCGTTGGCATAGGCCTGACCATCGTCTGGGCGTTCATCGAAAAGCCGCCCGTGACCTGGACCTTTGCGCTGGTCGTGCTCATAGGAACAGCAGCAGCGTTCATGACAAACGGGCGGTACGCAATACGGCGGGTACTGGGGATCATCCCCATCATGTTGGTGGTGTCGTTCATCGTGTTCTCGCTGATGGCGTCACTCCCCGGCGACCCCGCCATCAACATTCTTGGACCGTCCGCAACACCGGACGCCGTGGCCAGGGTCAACGCAGAAATGGGCCTCGATCAGCCATTCTTCAACCGCTACGGCAACTGGTTGGGCGACGCCGTCATGGGCGACCTTGGAACATCCATACTGCTACGGGAAGACGTCGCCGACGGCGTGTCACGCTCGATAACGCCGTCGCTTCAGCTCATGGCCTATTCGCTGATCCTGGCAACGATGATTGCGTTCCCACTGGGGATCTACACCGCATACCGCAATGGTCAGCGGGCCGACCGGACCATCAATACGGTCATGCTCGGTTGTTTCGCCGTTCCGCCGTTTGTGCTTGCGATCACCTTTGTACTGTTTCTCGCCATCGGCGGGGTCAGCGTGTTTGGTACCGACATCGGCCTGAAGATTCTCCCCGGCTCGCGCTATGTGCCGTTTGGTGAGAACAAGGTGGATCACTTCAAACACTTCCTGCTGCCTGCGCTCTCGCTTGCGCTTGGTCAATCGGCGGTGTTCATGCGGCTGCTTCGGGCCGACATGATCGGCACGCTCCGCCAGCCATTCATTGACCTTGCTCGCTCGAAAGGTCTGCGGACCCGGCGGATTCTGTGGCGACACGCGCTCCGGCCATCGCTGTTCACCATCTTGACGGTGATGGGATTCACCGTCGGTGCGCTTATCGGTGGTGCGCTGATCACCGAGATCATCTTTGTACTGCCGGGCATCGGTGGCTACATGTTCAACGCCATCACCCAGCGGGACTTCATCGCCGTGCAGGGAGGAACGATGGTCATCGCCGTGCTGTACATCCTGATTCTTGTCCTGGTCGACTTCTCCTACCTGGCGCTCGACCCTCGATTACGGACCGGCGGCGGCGGGCTGGGAGGCGACGGTGGCTGATACCGCACCAAAGGACCCGATGGCTCAAGAGATGGGTTCCCAAAGTACCGCCACCGCCGAACCCGAGATGGCGCGGGCAACCCCCAAGCTGGACGGGGTGCGAAGGCCGGACCGGCTCGGCACCATGTTCTGGCTCGCGGTCGGGTTTCTCACGCTGCTGACCCTCGCCGCCATCACCGCAGAGGCGTTGCCGCTGAAAGATCCGGCCCAGACCTTTGCCGGTAACAACCGGGCCGGGCCCAGCGCGGAGTTTTGGCTCGGCAATGATGGTGCCGGGCGAGACATCTTCTCCCGGGTTATCTACGGCGCCCAGGTCAGCCTCATCGTCGCATTCGTCGGTGCCATCCTGGCACTGATGATCGGTGGGATGATCGGCATGGCCGCCGGGTACTACCGCAACCGGGTCGACACCATGATCACCAGCTTCACCGACGCCACCCTGGTCATCCCGCCGTTGATCCTTGCACTGTCGCTGATCCTGTTCCTTGACTCCGAGGCGACGCGGCGGGTGTTCATCCTCATCGTTGTGTTCGTGCTGCTGTCCATCGCCCCAATCGCCAGGGTGGTGCGAGCGTCAACCCTCGTCTGGTCGGAACGCGAATTCGTTCTCGCGGCCAAGACCATGGGTGCCAGGAACGGACGGATCATGTTCCGTGAGGTGCTGCCGAACGTCGCACCAGCGCTGGTCAGCTACGCGCTGATCATCATGGCCAACCTCATCGTCGTTGAGGGGGCGGTCGCCTTCCTGGGGCTGTCGGTCCGCCCGCCAACACCGACCTGGGGCGACATGATCAACAAGGGCCGCGCCGACCTCGACTCGGCCGCCCACATCAGCCTGGTTCCGGCGGCGGCAATGTTCCTGACGGTGCTTGCCCTGAACTTTGTCGGCGACAAGCTGCAGGAACGGTACGAGCCACGGGAGTCGGTGCTGTAATGGCGGGTGTTGGCAAAGCTCATCTCCGGCAGGCCACCGACACGCTGCTGCGGGCAGAAGACCTGGTCGTCGAGTTTCCGGTCGGGACCTCTGGTGAGGTGGTCCATGCCGTCAGCGGCATCTCGATCGACCTCGTACAGGGCGAGACACTTGGACTGGTGGGGGAGTCCGGTTGCGGCAAGTCGACGACCGGCAAGGCCATGATGCAGGTCCCGCAGCCGACGTCGGGTTCGGTGACGCTCGACCAGGTTGAGCTGACCGAGCTTGACGACGAGACGTTGCGGCGCACCAGGCCCGTGTTGCAGATGATCTTCCAGGATCCAATCTCGGCGCTCAACCCGCGGCGAACGGTGCGAGACATCATTGGCGAACCGCTGATGATCTGGTGGGAGGAAGAGGAAGGTCGCCCTCCCACCTCGGTCTGGTTTGAATGGTTCGGCAAGTTCTTCCAGCGGGTGGCCGGCACCATTG
>CAZSTV010000051.1:18585-19865 GCA_964609665.1 uncultured Acidimicrobiaceae bacterium | reverse complement strand
CTCGTGCTGTGGGTGGTCAGCGAAGCCGCCGAGGAACGTCGCTTTGAAGCACAGCTCGGCTGGCTTGAGACCCCGGCCCAGATCATCGGTTTCCCGGTCCTGGCCATCAGCCTTGCGGTGGCCGCCGTATTTGGCCTACTCGGACTGATCTGGGTGGCGCTCGCCATCGCGGTGCCCTTTGGCGTGGTGTCGCGGGTGCTTGGCAAGGTGTCGACCCCGGTCGGGTTGCTTGGAGCGGCGTTCGCCGTGGCCGTTGCGTGCTTCATGGTCTACCGAACATGGGACAGCTTTGTCGGCATCCCGGCGTGGCCGCTGCGGGCGCTGACCATCCTGGTAGCTGTCGTCTCATCGCTCTGGTTCATCGCAGCGCTGATGAAGCCGGCCAGAGCCGGAGCGTCGGGCATTGCTGCGGCGCTGGTTGCGCTGGTGCTGCTACAGATCTTCTACATCTCCGGGCTCGACGGACTGCCGAAGCTCGGTGTGCTGTTGGCAGCAGCGGTGGTCAACTACCTCCTGTTCCGGGTGGTTCGACGGCAGCTGGCAATTCGTCGAGAAGAGCTACGGGCCAGAGCGGAACCGAAGGTTCGGGAAATGCTCGAGACGGTCGGGATGAACCCGGACAACGCGCTCGACCGGAAGCCGTTCGAGTTCTCCGGTGGCCAGGCCCAGCGTCTGTCGATCGCCAGGGCGTTGATCATGGACCCCAAGGTGATCATCTGCGATGAGCCGGTGTCGGCACTCGACGTCTCGGTCCAAGCCCAGATTCTCAACCTGCTTGAGGAGATGAAGGAGCGGTACGGGTTGACGCTGGTGTTCATCGCCCACGACCTTGCGGTGGTGAAGAACGTCAGCGACCGGGTGGCGGTCATGTACCTCGGCAAGATCTGCGAGGTGGCAAAGCCCGATTCGCTCTATGCCGCGGCCGCCCACCCGTACTCACAATTGCTGCTCTCGGCCATCCCTCACCCCGACCCTCTCGTCGAGGCCAGGG
Organism: uncultured Acidimicrobiaceae bacterium; assembly: GCA_964609665.1. Taxonomy (GTDB): domain Bacteria; phylum Actinomycetota; class Acidimicrobiia; order Acidimicrobiales; family SZUA-35; genus JAHELU01. Next base: position 18,874 of record CAZSTV010000051.1, on the reverse strand, counting down.
TGCCGCAGGTGATCGCCGACCTGCCATCGCCGATCAACCCGCCGAGCGGCTGCCGCTTCCGTACCCGCTGCCCGGCGGCCCAGGAGCGGTGCGTGACAGAGGAACCCGAGATCAGACAGATTGCCGAGGACCACTTCGTGGCATGCCACTTCCCCAATCTCGACGGGCCAAGCGGTCCCAGCCCAAGCGGGAACAGCGCCACCGACGCCACCAGTACTGCTGCAGCGGGAGGCGATCAGTGACCGCAACGGCCACCACCGGCGATGAGACCATCCTGGAGGTCAAGAAC
>CAZSTV010000051.1:0-18575 GCA_964609665.1 uncultured Acidimicrobiaceae bacterium | reverse complement strand
CCGTGGCGTTACGTACCCAAAACGGCGCCGGCAGTACATACGAAGCGGGGGAGGGCTGATGACGGCGGTTGCCCCAAGAGCCGAGGATGATGCGACCATCCTGGAGGTCAAGAACCTGACCACCGAGTTCGCCACCCCGGCAGGTCCGCTGACCGCGACCGATGACGTCTCGTTCTCGCTCGGGCGAGGCAAGGCGCTCGGGATCGTCGGCGAGTCAGGGTCCGGGAAGAGCGTGACCGCTCGGTCGATCATGCGCCTGCTGCCCAAGTCCAACGTCTTGACCAGCGGCGAGGTGTACCTCAACGGCGTCGACATCATGTCGCTCAGCCCCTCCGAGCTTCGTGAGATCTGGGGCCCCGAGGTGGCCATGGTGTTTCAGGATCCGCTGGGATCACTGAACCCGGTCATGAAGATCGGCCAGCAGGTTGCCGAGGGACTGCGGGTCCATCACGGAATTTCCAAGAAGGAGGCCAGGAGCACAGCGCTGGCACTGCTGCGGAGCGTTGGCATCCCCTCTCCCGAGACCAGGATTGATGACTATCCCCACCAGATGTCTGGCGGGATGCGCCAGCGCGTGGTCATTGCCATCGCCCTGGCCTGCGGGCCAAAACTGTTGATCGCCGATGAACCGACCACAGCGCTGGACGTCACCGTGCAAGCCCAGATCCTTGATCTGTTGCAGGACCAGCAGCGCGACCGCTTCATGCCGTTGATGCTGATCACCCACGACCTTGGCGTGGTTGCCGGACGGACCGACGAGGTCATCGTGATGTACGCCGGTCGCATCATGGAGCGGGCCCCGACGGCGGTGCTGTTTCGGGACATGCGTATGCCATACACCGAGGCGCTCTTCCGTTCGATCCCAAAGATCGAGTACCCGTCGCACACCAAGCTGGCCATCATTCCTGGCCGCCCGCCGAATATGGTCGACCCACCCCGCGGCTGCAAGTTCGCTGCTCGCTGTCGCTACGCCCAGGCCCGCTGCGTTGAAGAGGAGCCGGAGTTGACCCCGGCATCGCGGGCGGACCACGTGTACCGGTGCTTCTACCCGGTCGGTACTCCGGAAGGGGAGCAGGCGCTTGAAGTAAACAAGTCGAGCGGCCGACTGACCGCTGATGGTGAGCTCAACGAGGCCACATAGGTCACCACGGCGAGTCCCTCGATGTCATGGAGCTATGTCGGCCGGGTCGGCTGGGTCACCGGCGACGATCAGGCATCGGAGAGCTCCTCGACATAGCTGAGCCATTGGGTCTCAAGAAACTGCTCCTCCAGCGGAGCTCGCTCGGCCCAGAAAGCCTGGAGGAAGTCGGGATATCCGCAGTCCCATAGGGTTTCGGCCAGGGCGATCTCTTTCTGGCGTAGTTCCTCAAGCGCCTCGCTTGACGGCCCATCTACTGGTGCATCAGAGACTGGCTCGGACTCGTCGTCCTCATAGAACGCCTCAAGCCACTGTTCCGCGGCTTGGGAGGCCGCATCTTCCGGGTACGAATAGGACTGATCGACCTCATACCCTTGGCGGCCGAGGCATCGAAAGATCTCAAGTCGTTCGTCCGCCACCACCGGGTGGTTCAGGGCGCTCTCGGTCAACTCGCCTACCTCGGTCCGTAGGCGGTCGAGAACCTCCTGGCGCTTGGGAGTCACGTACTGGCTTTGTGCCTCCGCCCTACACCCGGTCGTGCCCGAGTTGTCGCCGAGCAGCGCCGCCCAGTAGGCCGTCGCCGCGGCGTCATCGAGCGTGGCGACATAGGCCGAGTTCCCGTCATCGAGAGTTGGTTTGGTTTCGTCCTCGGGTGGCGGCGCCTCGGCTACGGACTCATAGAATCCGAAACCGCGACTTGTAAACTCGTCCCGGCTCACCGTAAAGGGCTTCCGCTGTTGCGCCGCACTGGACCCCGCAAGTTCTGGTGGTGGGACGAAGTACTCGAAGCCCTCGCGCTTCATACACAACTCGATCGCCTCCTCGATCGGCAGAAGATCGCTGGTCCCGGATGTGCGCCAGGGCAGACGGCTCTCCAGCGGCAGTTCTTCCAAGGTCAGCTCCTGTTCGCCTTCCAGGAGTTCCGGCGAACCTCCGCATGCGGCGACGAGCATGAGTACGCCGAGCACCAGAGCGGCAATGCACCTGTTCGATGATGTCATTACTATTCGATCTCCTGTTTGATTGACTCAATCTCGGCGCCATGTCGGGCAATAGCGGCACTCAGGGCTTCTGCATGAATCGCTGCGACAAGTTGGCCGAACTCACCCTCTTGGCAGTCGACGATGTCGTGGGCCAGCTGCTTTTCCTCTTCGGTCGGCTGGTACGCAAGGTCTGGTGGCGGGTGAACAATCAGCACTTCGCCAGCCGCAGGTCGGGCGACGTCCTCCTCGCCGGTCACCCTTCCAACGGTGACCCCAAATCGGCCGAAATCTTCGTCGTCGGCGAAGGCCTCCCGATCATCAACCGACCAGCCGTTCGCCGCTAGGCAATCGAACCAGATGTCGATCAACGTTTCAGCACGAGCGGCATCGGCCCAGAAGGCATCGTCATAGTCTGACGCAAAGTCTTGGACGAACGAAGATAAGAGGCTGCTCGAACCCTCCGGGTCCACGAGTTGCGATGCCTCTTCACGGCACTTGTCCTGAGCTTGGTCGAACTGAGGATCATCGCTAATAAGGAACGGGAGCTGGTCGGGCTCGGTTCCCAGTCCAAGCCGCTCGGCCGATTCGTGTGACTCAGGTGGGAACGAGAGCATGGGGTTTTCTAGCTCGGGAAACGGAAGAAGTGGTTCTTGGAAATAGTCCGCGTATTCGGCCGGCTGGGGAAAGCCCAGTGTCAGCATGCATTCGCCTACCTCGGCCGTAATTCTCTTGCGGAGAGCGACATATGTCCGCTGCCCACTTGGATCTGGACTCGCTGATACAGGCTGCGCCGACTCGGGCTGCTCTGCGGTCTCGGGCTGCGCGGCGGTCTCGGGCTGCGCGGCGGTCTCGGGCTGCGCTGCAGTCTCGACGGGTTCGAACGGCGCGGTTGAGTCGTTCGTCGTCTCCGGCGGGTCTGGGGCTGCGGTGGAATTGAGTGGGGCGTCCGCTGAGCAGCTTGCTGCGAACGCCATGACGAAGATCCAGCAGGCACACCAATAGCGAGTTGTCACCTGTTTCTCCTTTTCTGAGGCAGGTATTGAGGCGGGGTCTGAACGGTCGCTACCTGAACGCGGCAAGGTCAACCGCAGAACGCGGTTGACCCGTCCGTTGTCAGGTGCGGCTAACAGTTGACCCGAGCGTGTTTGTCGTATCGGTTATTGTGCTTGGCGTTCCTGCCACGGAAGTCGTTTGGGACTGTCCAATTGTCATCGCGTTGGAAGCGCTTGACGTTTGTGAACTTCACGTCGCAGTTGTTGTCCTTGACAATCACATAGCCAATGTCATCCTTGACTTTCTCCTGGTTGACATCTAAGTCCTTGTTCCACCATTTGGTAGCACCGTACGTCTTGTTCCACCAGAAGTGCTTTATGCGTGCAGAATTCTTCCAATCCTCCACACATATTTCCCCTCTGTTGCAACCCTCCTTGCCATCTCCGACATCGGCACCGGCCGGTGAAATTGTCATCAACGCCATTAGTGTTACAGCTAATAGTGCATATAGGTATTTCACTTTATTCCTCCTGTGGTCGCCCACCCGCTTTATCTAAACAGTAGTCGCGAACCCGTTAAGATCAGATAGTTTTGTTAAATCGCCCGTTCACTTTTCTGGCCGACTCTCGTCTTCGGCGCCCATGTGACGCGCCCGCGTTGCCTGTCGTTGTCTCAGACCTGACAGTCGGATACAAACAGTCTCTTGGCCATCTTTCTCTCGCTCCTGACAGCGGCCGTCTTCGGCATGGGCGATTTTTGCGGCGGAATAGCCTCGAAACGGGCACGCGTGATTCAGGTGATCGCCGGTTCACACATCGTCGGAGCGGTCGGCGCCATCGTCGCATCGTTCTTGCTAGCAGAACGGTTCGACGTCGGAGACGTGTTGCTCGGCGTTCTCGGCGGGGCGTTTGGCGTCGTTGGGGTTGCGCTTCTGTACCGCCGGCTTGCCGTCGGCCCTATGAGTATTGTGGCGCCCCTTACAGCGATCACCTCCGCTGCGGTTCCTGCCATATGGGGTATTGGGAGCGGCGAGCGGCTGTCTGGACTGGCGTGGGCGGGCATTGGGCTCGCGTTAGTTGCGGTGGTCCTTGTGTCGGTCACAAAGGAGGAGCCAGGTCAGGATGCCCCGGTAACCGCCCAGGTGATCGCCGAGTCCCTGCTGGCCGGGGCCGGGTTTGGCGCTCTATTCGTACTCTTCGATGCGACGGCGGAATCGAGCACGCCATGGCCGGTCGCTGGGGCCCGGGTGTTTACCGCCACGGTCTTGATAGCGATCATCGCATACGGACGTATGCGCGATGGCTCGCCGATGCTGCCAGCTGATCGGGGCGCGTGGCCCCTGATCGTTCTCGTCGGGCTGCTCGACACGTTCTCAAACATCACCTTTATATACGCCGCCAACCTCGGCGATCTGTCGGTGGTGGGGGTACTCTCAGCGCTCTACCCGATCTCGACGGTCATCTTGGCCTGGGTTCTGCTTGGCGAGCGCATGACAAAGGTGCAGGGGGTCGGCTTCGTCGCAGCGATGGCCGGTACCGAGCTCTTAGTTCTTGGCTAAGAGAACTTCGTCTTCGGCCGCTCCACGGGCTCACCGTCAACCTCAAGATCTACCTTCTCGTTGTAGAAGCACATGAGGCCCTGCACCGCTTCCGATTCCGGCAACGGGCTGTCGTAGCCCCACACGATGTCGGAATGAACGGTGTCGGTGCTCGTACCGTCAGGGTTCTCACCACCGGGGATGGTCACACTCCAGTATCTTGCTACCCCTTTGTAGGGGCAGGCCGAGGACGTGTCGGTGGGGGTGAGCAGTTCGGTCCTGACGTCGGCCTGTGGCAGGTAGTACCGGGCGGGGAGCCCGGTTTCATACAGCAGCGACGCGTTGGTTGACTCTGCGACGACCGTCCCATCGATCTTCACCGTCACACGACGGCTTGTCGGCAAGACATCAACCCGGACGTACGGCGACCGGGGGTGAACCGTCACCTCGACGTCTTCTTCGAGCCATTGGTCGATGGCGTCCCATCGGATTCGGACCAGGTCACGGAGCGCCTCGATGGGGGAGTCGAGGTGTCGCCTGGCGGCGGCCGGAATGACCTGCTCAGCCTGGCCCGAACCGTCGGCGCCCGCCGAAATGACCAGGTCGTAAACGGTGGCGTCGCCGCGGTTGCTTGTCTGCTCGACGGCGGTGGGTTCCTTGGTCGGGCGAAGCTCGGCCGCAACATCAGCCAGCGGGACATACCACTGCGGGTAGTACGGCACCTCCCAGACGAAGAGGGTTCGACGGCTGTCGACGACGGTGACGTCGCCCACCAGGCCGCGGATCCAGCGAGGGTTCGGTTCAACCCTGGCCAGCGGTCGATCGGTTTGGGCGGAGGTCGTCGTCGCTGTAGCTGTTGCCATGATGTGAACAACGGTTGTCGGGACATCGAAATTCCCCACCGACGCCCACCTTCTCTTCACGCGGCGGCAGATCTCTGCAAGACTCGTCTCCTTAGTTCAGGAGGATCACCATGGCCGAGAACGGCAAGAATGTTGTGAAGGCCGCCCTGCTGCAGGCGGAGTGGACCGGCGACAAAGAGTCGATGATCGACGTCCACGAAAAGTACATGCGGGAAGCGGCCGAGGCCGGCGCCCGGGTCATGTGCTTCCAGGAGCTTTTCTACGGACCGTACTTCTGTCAGGTGCAGGACGCCGAGTACTACAGCTACGCCGAGGCGGTCCCCGACGGCCCAACCACAAAGCGGTTCCAAGCGCTGTGCGCCGAGCTTGGCATGGTGCTCGTGCTGCCGATGTATGAAGAGGAACAGCCGGGCATCCTCTACAACACCGCTGCGGTCATCGACGCGGATGGCAGTTACCTCGGCAAGTACCGCAAGACCCACATCCCACAGGTGAAGGGATTCTGGGAGAAGTTCTACTTCCGGCCCGGCAACCTCGGCTACCCGGTGTTCGACACAGCGGTTGGCAAGGTCGGCGTGTACATCTGCTACGACCGTCACTTCCCCGAGGGTTGGCGTGCGCTCGGTTTGGCCGGCGCCCAGATCGTCTTCAACCCCTCGGCCACCAGCCGTGGACTTTCCTCCTATCTGTGGCAGCTCGAACAGACCGCGTCGGCCGCGGCCAACATGTACTACGTCGGAGCCATCAACCGGGTGGGCATCGAGCCGCTTGGCGACAATGACTTCTACGGCACCACGTACTTCTCCAACCCTCGCGGCCAATTCGTCGAAGGCACCGCGTCGGACCAAAACGAAGAGCTACTGATTCGTGACCTCGACCTGGACCTCATCGACGAGACCCGCACGCAGTGGGCGTTCTATCGCGATCGTCGGCCAGATATGTACGGACCGCTGGCCGAATCCTGACCGCCACCCCGCGGCCGGATTCATGGATGCAACTCACATAGCGAAGACTGGAAACAAACAACACGAATGACTACCGATTCTGATCTCTACAAGCGGTACCGGGCGGTGCTGCCATCGTTCACGAAGCCCTTCTTCGATGAGCCGATCTCGATTGATCGGGGCGAGGGGAGCTACGTCTACACCCTCGACGGTGACCGTTACCTGGACTTCTTCGGCGGGATTCTGACCACGATGATCGGCCACTCCCACCCCAAGGTGGTCGACGCCGTGCAAACCCAGGCGGCAAAGACGATGCACACGTCGTCGCTGTACCTGTCGGAACCAATGGTCGCGTTGGCGGAGAAGATCGCCGATCTGTCCGGCATCCCCGACGCCCGGGTCTGCTTCACCACATCGGGCACGGAGGCAAACGACACGGCGCTGCTCCTGGCAACGTCATTCCGCAAGTCCAACCAGATTCTGGCCATGCGCAACAGCTACCACGGCCGTTCGTTCACCGCCCAGGCCATCACCTCTCACCGGTCGTGGTCATCGACAAGCATTTCCGGGCTGGACGTGAACTTTGTCCAAGGCGGCTACCGGCTGCGGAGCCCGTTCCGGGAGCTGGACGACGATGGCTACACCAGGGCCGCCACCGACGACCTCATCCAGATCCTCGACATGATGAGTTCTGGTGACGTTGCCGCGATGATCGCCGAACCAATCCAGGGGGTTGGTGGTTTCGCGGTTCCGCCGAAGGGGTTCTTCGGCTCGATGCACAAGGTGCTGTCCGAGAGCGAGATCCTGTTCATCAGCGACGAGGTGCAGACCGGTTGGGGCCGCACCGGCGACCACTTCTGGGGCTACCAGGCCCATGACATCGTGCCGGACATGCTCACCTTCGCCAAGGGCGTTGGCAACGGTATGACCCTGGCCGGTTGCGTGGCCAGGGCGGAGATCATGGATTCGCTGAGCGCCGTGTCGTTCTCGACCTTCGGTGGAAACCCGCTGTCGGCCGCGGCGGGGCAGGCGACCATCCAAGCCGTCCTCGACGAGGACATGCAGCACAACGCGCAGGTGATGGGGCAGCGCCTCGTGGACCGTTTGGGCCCGGTGGTTGCCGCTACCGACTGGATTGCCGAGCTGCGAGGCGCCGGTCTGATGCAGGCGCTGGAAATTGTGCAGCCGGGATCGATCCAGCCAGACGCCCCACGTTCTGGGGCGCTGCTTGAAGCGTGCCGCCGACGTGGGCTTTTGCTTGGCAAGGGCGGGCTCTACGGCAACGTGATGCGCATCGCCCCCATGCTCAACGTGTCCGAAGCCGAAATGGATGAGGCGATGGACGCCCTGATCGGCGCCATCGAAGAGCTAGACGCAGACTGAGATTCGGCCTGACCGACTGCAGTATCTATCTACGAACGACAGCTTTACGGGTTCTTGGAAGGAACAAGCAATGACCACCACACTGATCAAGGGCGGAACCGTCGTCAGCGCAACCGGAGCGGACCCCGCCGAGGTGCTGATTGACGGCGAACAGATTGTCGCGGTGTTGCAGCCGGGATCGACGATGGCAACCTCGGCCGAGACCGGCGCCGAGCGGGTCATCGACGCCACCGACAAATACGTGATTCCCGGCGGCGTCGACTGCCACACCCACATGGAGTTGCCCTTCGGTGGCACGTTTGCCTCCGATGATTTCGAGAACGGTACGAAGGCCGCAGCGTGGGGTGGCACCACCACCATCGTCGACTTCGCGGTGCAGAGCTTTGGCCAGAACGTGCAGGACAGTCTCGACGCCTGGTTTGAAAAGGCCGAGGGCAACTGCGCGGTGGACTACGGGTTCCACATGATCATCGGTGATGTCAACGAAGCGTCGCTCAAGGCAATGGACAGCCTGGTCAACGAGGGCATCACCAGCTTCAAGCTGTTCATGGCCTACCCCGGCGTCTTTCTCTCCGACGACCGCCAAATCCTGCTCGCCATGCAGCAGGCCGCCTCAAACGGTTCGATGATCATGATGCACGCCGAGAACGGCATCGCCATCGACCAGCTGGCCGAGCAGGCCTTCGAGCGCGGCGAGACCGACCCCGTCAACCACGGCTACGTTCGCCGGTCCGAACTGGAAGGCGAGGCAACCCACCGGGCCATCCAGCTGGCGAAGGTCGGCGCCGCACCGCTGTACATCGTGCACCTCTCCGCCAGCGAAGCGCTTGAGCAGGTGGCGATCGCCCGCGGCAAGGGAGCAAACGTCTTTGCCGAAACCTGTCCTCAGTACCTCTACCTCAACCTTGAAGATCACCTCGGCGCTCCGGGGTTCACCGGTGCAGGCTACGTCTGTTCGACGCCGCTGCGAACCAAGCACGAGCACCACCATGAGGACCTGTGGACCGGACTCCGCACCAACGATCTCAGCGTGGTCGCCACCGATCACTGCCCGTTCTGCATGAAAGACCAGAAGGAACTGGGCGTCGATGATTTCCGGGCCATTCCAAATGGCATCGGCGGCGTCGAGCACCGGATGGACCTGATCTACCAGGGTGTTGTCCAGGGAGAGATCACGCTGCCCCGCTGGGTTGAGCTGTGCGCAACCACACCGGCCAGGATGTTCGGGCTCTACCCCCGCAAGGGCACCATCCAGCCCGGCGCAGATGCTGACATCGTGCTGTATGACCCCAAGGCATCGTGGAGCATCAGCGTTGACAACCACCACATGAACATGGACTACTCGGCATACGAGGGGTTCGATATTCAGGGTCGGGTCGACACCGTGATGTCTCGGGGCAAAATAGTCATCGAGAACGAGAGCTACGTCGGCTCCAAGGGCGATGGCAAGTACCAGCGCCGAGGCCTCAGCCAGTACCTGCTGTAGCCGGTACCGATACGCATCGCACTCGCTAGTCTGAGGTGATCCCGAGCCATTTCGTTGGAGGTGGCGTTCTTTGTGACGCCGTCGGGGCCGAGTCCGAGGAGTGACGTGTAATGAATCAGATTCATCACCTGGTCGGTGGCGTAACCGTTGAAGGCACGTCGGGGAGGACCTCAGCGGTCTACAACCCGGCCACCGGTGAGCAAAGCGCTGAGCTGGCGCTGGCGTCGATCGCCGAGGTGGACGCCGCCATCGCAAACTCTCTGGAGGCATTCCAGGAGTGGCAGCACGCCAGCATTGCCGTGCGAACAAAGCTGATGTTCGCCTACCGGGACCTCGTGAACCGCAACGCTGATGAGATTGCCCGGAGGCTCACCGCAGAGCACGGCAAGGTCACCTCCGACGCCCTCGGCGAGGTCGCCAGGGGGCTTGAGAACATCGAGTACGCCTGTGGCATCGCCGAGATGTTGAAGGGCGGCTACAACGAGCAGGCCTCCACCGGAGTTGACGTATACACCGTGCGCCAGCCGCTCGGCGTCGTCGCCGGTATCACCCCGTTCAACTTCCCGGCAATGGTGCCGCTGTGGATGATCCCCAACGCGCTGGCCACCGGCAACACGTTCATTCTCAAGCCGTCCGAGCGAGACCCGTCCGCTCCGATGTTCATCGCCGAGCTTGCCCAGGAGGCGGGATTCCCGCCGGGCGTTCTCAACGTTGTCAACGGTGACAAGGACGCCGTCAACCATCTGTTGACCCACCCCGACATTGCGGCGGTCAGCTTCGTCGGCTCAACCCCAATTGCCAAGCACGTGTTCAACACCGCAAACGAGCACGGCAAGCGGGTCCAGGCGCTTGCCGGTGCCAAGAACCACATGATTGTCCTGCCCGACGCCGATCTTGACCTGGCAGCCGACGCAGCGGTGTCCGCGGCGTACGGCTCCGCCGGTGAACGCTGCATGGCCATCTCGGTGGCAGTTGCCGTTGGCGACGTCGCAGACTCACTCGTCGCCGCGGTTCAGCAGCGCATCGACAAGTTGGTCATCGGGCCAGGAGACCAGCCCGACTCCGAGATGGGTCCGCTTATCACCAAAGACGCTCAGGAACGAGTCGCCTCCTATGTCCAAGAGGGCATCGACGCCGGCGCCACCGTGGTGGTGGACGGACGGGACAAGAACTTCGACAACGACGGTTTCTTCCTCGGCGCCAGCCTGATCGACAACGTCACCACCGACATGAGCGTGTACAAAGACGAGATTTTCGGGCCGGTGCTGTCGGTGGTCCGAGTGGACAGCTACACCGAAGCCGTCAACCTCATCAAAGAAAACCAGTGGGGCAACGGTGCTGCCATCTTCACCAGAGACGGCGGCGCGGCCCGCAGGTTCCAGACCGATGCGGACGCTGGAATGGTTGGCATCAACGTGCCGATCCCGGTCCCGGTTGCCTACCACTCCTTTGGTGGCTGGAAAGACTCGCTGTTTGGCGACACCACCATGTACGGCCCAGAAGGCGTGCGGTTCTTCACCAAAGCCAAGGTGGTGACCCAGCGCTGGCCCGACCCGGCGACCAGCTCAGTCGACCTTGGGTTCCCCACGAACGACTGACAGGTAACCCCATACGCATCGCTAGCTGGGTCATGGAACTGCAATACGATGATGGCTGGCGGGTGACAACCTTTAGCGCGAGTGAGGCGTCTAATTCATATGCAACATCGGACCCAGCAAGTTGTCTGCCCCGTTCCGGCCGTTTCGGCCACCGCGTCGCTCCGGTCTTCCCCTCGATCGATCATCTGGCTAGCGTCGCTGGCGCTGATGATGGTTGCCGCCGGCTGCACGGGCGGTTCTGACGCCATCGATGGCGGTCTCGCCGTCGATGACCAGACGACGCTGCCACCAGCAGACCAGTCGACCACCGACGCCGCCTCCAGCGATGACCAAACCGATGAGGGCGACGGAGGCGAGACCGACGGTACGGCGCAAGACCCCGACACCGAAGACCCCGGCACCGAAGATATTGGGATCGCCGGGCGATGCTCGACGAACAACACCAACACCGAGCTGTTCTATGCGGTCACCAACATTGCCGAGGATGACCCGGACGGCGGGTTGAACGTTCGCGACAACTTTGAAGATGGCGAGGTCGTCGCCACCCTGGCTGAAGGATCGGTCGTCTTCACCGAGGACTGCTACCAGTTGGAAGACGGCACCGCCTGGTTTGCCATCACCACGGCTGACGACGTCGTCGGTTGGGTCAACTCGTCGTTCCTGACGCCGGACATCTCCGCGCTGGAACCCACCTTCGGCGGAGAGGAAACCGCCGCCAAGGTCGAGATGGTCCTCGACGCTCTGGCCGCACGACGTTGGGAGGTGGCGGCCGAGCAGCTCACCCTGGCCGACCGTGACTACCTGTCCCTCGCCCCACTGCTCGGCGCTGCGGGCTTCGGTGGCGAGGAAGCCTCCGGCGAAGAGGACCCCGACGCGGCAGAAGACACCGACGCCGACGCCGGGCCGGACCTTGCCGCGCTGCTGCAGGAATACTGCAGCGTGCGTATCTGTGATGCGCCGTACAGCATTGACGACATCCGAGGTTCCTACGTTCCGGACAGGGTGAGCCCCGAGGTGGACGTGCGGTTCACCTACTCGGGTGGGATCGTGACCGAAACCTTCGGCCAAATCGCTGGTGATGACGATGAGTTCATCCTGGACACGCTTCCTGGGCAGTCCATCCTGGCCTTTGGCCGGACCCGCCCAACGGTGACCCAGCTTGCGAGCGATGCCGAGAATGCGTCCGATGGTGTGCTTGAAGCCGCCGAGGCCGTCCGTCGTGGCCTTCTGGATGAGGCAGGCCTCGGCATTCCCGATGACTACATGCCTGACGAAGGCGTTGTGCTGTCGGCAAACGCATTCGTCCCCGAGGTCATCTCGGAACGCCAGGTCGTCACCGGTGAGGACCTTGTCTCAAACCGCAACGTGGACCGGATGTGGGGCTACACCGACGGCGTCGGCAGACCCATAATCGCCACCGTTGACGAGTGGATGGCCACCTATCGGCGCAACATCGCCCTACTCGAACCCGACGTGATCGGCGTCGACGAGCGAGTGGGGTTGGGCAACACCATCGACAATCTGGCCGCATCGTTCCCCAACGCCACAACGGTTGAGTTTCACCGGGCCGGGCGGGGTGAGCTGCAGGACTTCAACTGGTCGAGTGTGCGCCTGGCGCTGGAACTGCGAGATCGAGAGTGGAAAGTGGTGGCCATCGTCCTGGATTCCTGGACGGTCTAGTCGCTCCAGACGGGCGGGCGGCCGTCTGTTGGATTGAGCGTGGTGGACTACGGCACTAGATTTAGCCGCTATCAGACCAAGTGAGGTTCCGAGATGAAGCGCCCCCCAATCCGAGTGCTCGATGTGTCAGGTTCACCAGAGGCCATGGGCGTCGCCCACGGTCGGGCCTACGCAGCCGAGATCAAGCGGTACACCGAGGAGCGGGTGGAGCTGGTCGCCTCCGGTCTCTGGAGCGGTGGCCCCATTCCCGAGGGAGAGGTGCTGGAGCTTGCCGGGTCGCTCTTGCCGGCTCATGAGCGGCACTCCCCGGCGCTGTTTGCCGAGTTGAACGGCATTGCCACTGGTGCAGGCATCACCCCTGCTGAGGCGGTGGTCGTTGGGGGCTTTACCGACTTTGTCGACACGGTGCGGGCAATCAAGGGCGGAGCTCACCCGCCGTCGGTCATGGAGGATGACTGCACCGCCGTTGTCGTGCCGGACGAGCGGGCAGACGGCGCCGGTTTCTACGCCCAAACCTGGGACATGCATGCCACCGCCACCGAACACGTGCTCCTGTTGCGGGTCAGGCCAGATGACGGCCCGGCAGCCCTGGTGTTCACCACCACCGGTTGCCTCGGCCAGATCGGGATGAACGAAGAGGGCGTCTGCGTTGGCATCAACAACCTGACGGCCGTCGATGGGCAGGTCGGGGTGACATGGCCGTCGGTCGTCCGGGAGGTGCTCACCACCTCAAGTGCCAAGGACGGTCTCGTCGCCATCGAGCAGGCTGAGCTCGCCGGTGGACACAACTTCATGGTGTTCGACGGTGATGGCGAGGGCTACAACATTGAAGCGATGCCGACCGCCCGGCCGGTCACCGAGTTGGCGTCCGACGCGCTGACCCACACCAACCACACAATCGATGAAGCGGCGACGAAGGTACAGGGGGACCGCGCCCCCGAACTGAGCGCAAGCTCCACAAAGCGCCTCGCCACCGCCAACCGGCTGCTCGACCGCGACGGGGTGACCGCCGAGGACCTGATGGCGCTGACCCGTGAGCCCGAGGCGATCTGCCAGGTGCCGGTCGAGCCGTACTTTGTCGAGACCAGCGGTGCGGCCATCATGCGGCCCAAAACCTTGGACTTCTGGGCCGCTTGGGGTCCGCCGAGCGACAACGACTTCCAGCACATCTCCTTTTGATGGCGAGCCCCTCCGCCAGTTCGCCAACCGAGGACGAGGTAGACGGCATCGTCTTCCGCCAAATTGATCCGGCGATGGCCGCAGACCTTGCGACCATCGAGCTTGGGGCGTTCCCGAACGTTGACCCGGAGAGCCTGTACGACGAGGAGAGTCTGCGGACGCTGGCTGAAGCCTTTCCTGAGGGGGGCTACGTTGCCTTCGATGGTGACCGTCCCATCGGTTTGGGGGTTGGCATCCTCCTCGATTTCGACTTCGACCACGTCGACCATGAGGCGGCAGAAATCTACAACGCCCATGACCCTGACGGTGAGTGGTACTACGGGACCACCATCGCCGTGCTGCCCGAGTACCGGGGTCGAGGGATCGGCCACAAGCTGTACGAGCGCCGCAAGGCGGTGGTCCGCAAGCTCAATAAGCGAGGCATCGTCGCCGGTGGGGTGCTGCCCGGCTACGCGGCGCACAAGGATGCCATGTCGGCGGAAAACTATCTGGAGAAGGTGAGTGCGGGGGAGTTGTACGACCCGACGCTGACATTCCAGATCGAGAACGGGTTCGAGGCCCGGGCGGTCATCCGCAACTACGTTCAAGATGAGAGCGTCGGGAACAACGCCTGCCTGATCGTCTGGGACAACCCGGACTACAAAGCGCCAACCGACCAGTAGCAGACCGCTAAGGCCCACCAGGCCTAGCGAGCCGCACTCAGGTCTCGGGATCCACCCCGAGGGTCTTCGCCGTTGGCGAAATGGGAACCGCGGAACGGGAAGCGGGGTAGGTCCGCAACACCCTGTCGCCGAGGTTGGTGGTAATGCCCAGCCAGTAGCGTTCGTTGCGCCAGTGGTGGAGCCGATGGTTGGCTTTGAGCCGTCGGTAGTAGGCGGTCTTTGGCCGGTACGCGGTGTGAAACAGAAAGTGCGACCATTCGTAGTGGGCGAGACCGGCCACAGCAACGATCACGCCGGTCAGCACCGGACCGACCACCCCGCCCACGCTGGCTCCGGACCCGAAGACCACGTCGAACAGCCACAGCGGTCCGCCGACCACCACGAGTACCACCACGGCGTTGCTCACCTGAAAGATGGTGGCGTCGATACCTCGAAGCAACACCCAGTGGACGGTCGCCGGGTTGGCGTGGTGTTCGCGGTGGCCGATCCCGGGATCGATCCGGAAACCACGGACGGTGCGGGGCCGAGAGTGGAGCACCACCAGGTGGATGAACCACTCGACGAACGGGACGAGGCTCACGACGATGGCGACGGCGACCACGTCTCGCAGGCTCCAACCAACTGCTGTTGCGGCGATGAATCGCACGGTCAGCGCCGTCACGAAGCCAATCGCCATGGACCGCGGCGAGCCGAAACGCACGAAGAGTCGAGCGGCCGCGCCAAGGTCGGTGGTGGCCGAAGCAATAGCTTCTCCCGGAACTGCACCCGGAACTTCTCCGGGGGCTTTCTCCGCATCAGTGGATCGGAGCTCCATGACTCCACCGTATCTCGTCTCTCGCCACCGTTCGGATCGCGTAGGCTCAGACCATGAACGCAGAGCCCCTCAAACTGGGTGGTGTACCGGAGCACTTCAACCTTCCCTGGCATCTCGCCCTGGCATCCGATGAGCTGTCCGACCTTACGGCGACCTGGGAAGACCAGGCGGGCGGGACAGGTCAGATGCTCGCCAAGCTAGAGTCCGGCGAGCTGGACATGGTCAGCATTCTGACCGAGGGGACCGTGGCGGCCATCGAACGGGGCGTGGCGATCACCATGATCCAGGTCTACGTGGCCACGCCCCTGCAGTGGGGTGTTTTTGTGCCGGCCCAATCGTCGTTCACCGAGGTGTCGCAGCTCGAAGATGCCAGGATTGCGATCTCACGGTTCAATTCCGGCTCCCACCTGATGGCGTTCATCCACGCCCAGCAACACGGCTGGAAGCTCAGCGACGAACAGTTCGTCGTCATCGGCAACCTCGACGGAGCGGTCGCGTCCTTCGCCGCCGGAGAATCAGATCTGTTCCTGTGGGAGCAGCACATGACCAAGCCGCTTGTCACCTCCGGGGCCTTTCGGCAGCTCGCCATGATCGAGACGCCGTGGCCATCGTTTGTGATCGCGGCGCGAGATGAGGTGCTGACCGGACGGACCGCTGAGGTTGGGCGGATCGTCGACGCTGTCACCTCGGCCGCGGTTGGCCTCCACGACATTCCCGACGTAGCGCACACCATCTCCGAGCGCTACGGACTGGAAGACGAGACCACCAGGTCATGGTTGGAAACGACCACCTTCGTTCCCCGCTCGCCGATGGACACCACAATCGCCCCGAAGGTGCTCGCTATCCTCTCTGACGCAGGGCTCCTCTAGGGAAGCGTGAACCCATGACCGAAGAAACAACCTACGGCAGCTACTTGAGGATCGATGAGCTGCTCAGCCTCCAGCAACCGAAGTCCGACCCGGTCGAGCACGACGAGACGCTGTTCATCATCATCCACCAGGTCTACGAGCTGTGGTTCAAAGAGGTGCTCCATGAACTCGATGAGTTGGTGGAACACCTCAACGACAACCGACCGACCCTCGGTGGCCACCAGCTCAAGCGGGTCCTGAAGATCTTCAAGACGTTGATCTCCCAACTCGACGTGCTGGAGACCATGACGCCGTTGGAGTTCACCTCATTCCGGAGTTTCCTTGCCAACTCGAGCGGGTTCCAGTCGGCTCAGTTCCGGGAGATCGAATTCCTGCTCGGTCAAAAGACCAGGGACCACCTGGACCGCTTCTCCGAAAACCAGCGAGAGTTCGCAAACCTGACACAGCGCTTCGAAGAACCCACGCTGTGGGACGCGTTCATCGGCTACGTCGCCAGGCAGGGCTATGAGATCCCCACCGAGTTTCTCTCCCGCGACCTCACCCAGGCGGTGTCGGAGTCACCGCAGGTGCAAGAGGCGCTGATCGAGATTTACCGCACCGACCCCGTCATCGCCCGGCTCTGTGAATCCTTCACCGACCTGGATGAAGGATTGCAGGAGTGGCGCTACCGCCACGTCATGATGGTGCAGCGGACCATCGGAGCAAAGATGGGCACGGGCGGATCCGCCGGGGTGGACTACCTCCGCTCCACGTTGTTTCGTCCGGCCTTCCCCGACCTGTGGGCAATTCGCGCCGAGTTGTAGCAGCAAACCTCAGCCGGCCAGGAATGACAGGCCCAGCGCTATCGGTACGGCAATCCAGGCGATCGCCATCAGGATGAGCGCCAACAGGGCGAACAGCTTGGCTTGATCCTGGGGCGGTCTGCCGCACCGGCCGATGGTCTGATAGAGCGCCTCAAGCGGTTGATCGGTTGTCAGCTTGATGCGCCGCCTGGCGATGGCGGCGCCCTTGAGAAACGCCCACGAGGCAGCAACCATGAACGCAAACAGCACCAGGATCAAGATGACCTGACCGAGCAGAGAATCGACGGCGCTGACCACAAGGCCCTGCAGGCTGCCGATGATGGTCGACAGGAACGCACCGCCAAGAATGAAGGTGGGGAAGCCGAGCGGGTTGCCTTTGTAGCCGGGGCCGATCCGGTCGGTCTGTGCTCTCGCCCGCGCCAGCAGCAGCCGGGCCGGATCGTCCTTCAACGACGCCGCTTCTCGACGTGCGTACAGGTTGCCCAGGTTGTTGAGGACGTTGCGCAGGTGCGATTTGACCAGAAAGTGCACCACCTGCTGGACGATGTACTGGGCGATTGGGGCCAGCGGCCCCAGTCCGGAGATGCGAATGCCGCCGGAGCCGTTTCGATCGAGCACTTCAAGGGCTCGCATTGCGCCGGCGTGAGCTTCCGGGAACCGGTCGGGGTGGCCAAGTGGGCGTTTCGACGCCAACTCCAGGATGATCTGGCGGTCAACGTGGTCGGTGGCGCCGACCTGGCCCAGTATGCGGTCCGCCGCCTCCGAGTCGCTCTTGCGTAGGACGTTGAACGCTTCAAGTTTCTCGTCGAACTCGTCGAGAACGAGATCGTGGCGGTCATCCAGCTGAGGTTCGGAACCGCCGTCGCCAAGTGCCATAGATCCCTGATTTTAGCTGCATATGGCGCAATGATGAGCAAATGCTGAGGCCGGCCGAGACGGGGCGGTCAGCGAACCTCAAGTCGAGATCGAGCCGGGTTTTATGGGACACTTGACCTCTGTGAAACACTATGGACTTCAGTAGACCACCGTCCGTTTCGGTGACGTACTGTGTCGGTGCAACTAGATCGGTGAGACTCGGACCGATCGAAGAGTATTGGGAGCTGCTGTCACCATGAGCGACAATTCGGAAACACCTCGGCGCACGCCGGATGAGAACGACCCTGCGTACCAGGAGTTCAAGGCCGCGTACGAGGCATCGAAGCTGCGGGACGTTCCGTTTGAGACGATGTCCGGTGTCCCGGTCGATCCGGTGTACGGCGACGGTCCGTATCCCGGCCAGTACCCCTACACCCGCGGCGTCTACCCCAGCATGTACCGGTCCCGACTCTGGACCATGCGGATGTTCGCAGGCTTCGGCACCGCCGAGGACACCAACGCCCGCTTCCAAGACATCCTCCGCAACGGCGGCACCGGCCTCTCGACCGCCTTTGACATGCCAACCCTGATGGGCCGGGACTCTGACAGCCCATGGGCTACCGGTGAGGTTGGCCGGGCGGGCGTCGCCATCGACACCCTGGCCGACATGGAAGATCTCTACGCCGACATCGATCTTTCCTCGGTCTCCACGTCTATGACGATCAACGGCCCCGCCGCCATTGTCATGGCCATGTACATCGCCGTCGGTGAGAAGAACGGTGTTGCCC
>CAZSTV010000050.1:27278-28308 GCA_964609665.1 uncultured Acidimicrobiaceae bacterium | reverse complement strand
CTTCGATTGTCTTTGGATCTCTCCAGCTCGGCAGGTCAGTTACTCAAACACTCGGTCAATCGAATCGGGTCAGGAGTCAGCGGGTCGAGCCACGATCGGTCAGCAATTCACACAGGCGCCGACCGGTATGGTTACCGCTCGACTCTTGGCCCCAAGCCACGGAGCGATCACCGCGCCGAATCCGCCGGCGGGACCGCCCGCCGCAACGACAAGAAGATCCTCCGGCGCATTGAGCGCTTGATACTCGCGATCACCCTTGCCCATCACAACAGACCCCTTGCCGACATCACGCCATTCCTCACGTTTGATCCGGGCGTTGTCAAAGACGTAACGCTGAACGTCGGATTTGGACCAACCGGCAGCGCCAAGATGGTCTCTGAGCTGCGGTGCAATCACCAAGCAGTAGTCGCCGGCCCAGATCGAATAATGCCGCATATTGGCTTTGATCTCGGCAACGAACGTGTCCAGAATTTCGGCCGGGTCGGTCGTCCATTCATTCATGATCTGACGCGGCGCCATCGCCGCCAGAACCGTCACCGCTGAGGGGACGGGACCATCACCGAGTTGCAGACGCTCAGCGGCAAGCGAGTTCCACGGCGACGCCTCCTCGTCCTCGGCAACGCAGTAGCTGATCTTGCCGGGGTGGCCAAGGGTTGAACGGTCGATGCCGCCAGGCCGAAGATCCAACAGGTTGATAAGGCACAGTCGCACAGCACGGCCAATGCAGGTGCTCGCCCGGTCGCTCCCCGCAAGCGCGTTGAAAGAGGACGCCATACCGAGCTCCGAGCGAACGGGTCCGTTCACCACAATCAAGACGCCGGAACCACCGGTGCTCGCCGTTGGCCCGTGCACTTCGAACGGTTCGGCCAGCATTGCTGTGACCGCGGTGACCACGACGGGAAAGTGCATCGGCAGGCACCCGGCCATAACTGCGTTCACCGCGACCTTTTCGGCGGTGATCGCTCGGTTGCGCACCGGCTCGACGCCGAGGACCAAGGAAGAAAGCGGCGCAGCCTGCCCAACGCGCTCC
>CAZSTV010000050.1:0-27268 GCA_964609665.1 uncultured Acidimicrobiaceae bacterium | reverse complement strand
AGGCAACACCGCCCATTCGAGGCAGGCGGCGACCGCGTCCGCCGTTGGGGGGATCACCGGGAGGCCATCGGTCCACCCCCGGCTGTGGAAATGCTCCTGGAAGGCGCCGAGGTCTTCGAGCTCATAGCGTTTGGAACCAAGCTCCATGGGCCCACCATACGACTGTGGGGTCATCGCGGAACAGCCAGCGACCGAACAACACGGGAACCTCCACAGAACCGTGTCCAAGATGGGCCGAAGATGAGGGGCTGTCTCCAATGCTTAGTAGCCTTCTGGCGTAGTTAAGGCGTCACCGATCACAGGAGAATCAGACATGGCCCAGACCGCCCTTCGTGGAAATCCCGTCAACACAAGCGGTGAGCTTCCCGCCGTCGGATCAGCCGGTCCAGCGTTCGCACTCACCGGTGGTGACCTCAGCCCCGTGGCCAACGGCGACTTCGCCGGCCAGCGGCTGGTGCTGAACATCTTCCCGTCGGTCGACACACCGACCTGCGCCACCAGCGTTCGTACCTTCAACGAGCGGGCCGCCTCGCTCGATAACACCGCCGTGCTGTGTGTCTCGGCAGATCTCCCGTTCGCCCAGGGTCGCTTCTGCGGTTCTGAGGGGCTGGAGAACGTCAAGACCGCCTCCACCTTCCGGAGCCCGGACTTCATGGCCGACTATGGCGTTGGCATGGTTGACGGTCCGCTGTCTGGCCTTTGCGCACGCGCCGTCGTTGTACTGAACGAGTCGGGCGAAGTTGTCCACTCGCAGCTGGTTGGCGAAATTGCCGACGAGCCTGACTACGACGCAGCAATCAGCGCACTCGGCTAAACCACGGGCACACTAGTGGTGTGTCTCGACTCGAAAACAAGATTCCACCCCCGCTCCTCTGGGTCATCGCATCGGCGCTGACATGGATTGTGGCGAGGCTGGATCTAGATGGATCACCGCTTCAGAGCACCTTCGCCGAATGGGCGGGGGTGCTCTTGGCCATTCTGGGCATCGGTATTGCCTTTGCCGGGTTGCGGGAGTTCAGCAAGGCCAACACCACGGTGGACCCCCACCGCATCGAGGAAGCGTCGACGGTGGTCCGCACGGGGATCTACCGTCTGACCCGCAACCCCATGTACGTCGGGCTGACCCTGCTGTCTATTGGCTGGGCACTGCGGCTCGGCACCGCGGTCGGGCTGGTGGTCGGCACGGGATTCTTGCTGACGGTGTTGACCTACCTGCAGATCAAACCGGAGGAGCGGGCGCTGACCAAAGCGTTTGGTAGCGACTACACCGACTACCAAGCATCGGTGCGGCGCTGGATCTAGTGGAAACGCCCCATTGCTACAGGTAGGGATAACTTCTTTTTGAACGAATCCACCCATTTGGGTGGTTTTGAACCACTTGTCTCAAAGTTGGATCTTCTTCATCCGAACTACCCAACGTGGAGGATGGTTCAGACTTTGCAATGCCGGCGGAGCTGGCCACCTCGGGCCTCTTGCCGAGCCCTCCGGGCGTGGTCATGGAGATCCTTCGACTCATCGCTGATGAGAACACGAACGCGGAACACCTGGCTCATGTGATCGACGCAGACCCGGTGCTGGCCGCCCGGCTGCTCGGTACGGTCAACTCCGGCCTCTACAGCCTGGTTCGAGAGATTCACTCCATCACCGATGCTGCTGTTCTGGTCGGATTTCGAGCCATCCGGACGCTGGCGATGAGCGTGTCCATGGCTGACGGCATACCGGCCGAGCCGGTCGCAGGACGGTTCGACCTGGAGCTGTATTGGCGACACAGCTTGATGACATCGGTACTGGCGAAACGACTGGCGATCGAAGTGAAGAAGTCACTGGAGGAGGACGCCTTTTCGGTGGGACTGATCGCCAACGTCGGTCGCCTCGTTGTCGCCCGCTGCGCCGCGGAGCGCTACGACGAGGTGCTGGCCTACGCGGCATGGCCGAACTCGGCGACCGAGCGGGCGATCCTTGGCTACTGCACCGCAGAGGTCAGCGCTGCGCTGCTTCGTATGTGGCAGCTGCCACTAAGCCTGTGCGCAGCCGTCCGATTCGTGGACAGCCCACAACAGATGCCGGACACTTGGGACGACAACACCCGCTCCACGTCGAAGATCGTCTTCACCGCGGACAGAACGGTCAGCCACCTCCTCCGAGCAGAAAACGACGACCAGATCCACGAGGTCGCAGCGAGGATTGCGGCAACCCTCAAGATTTCTCACGACGTTGCCACCGGTGTCCTCGAAGACGCCGGTGAACAAATCGGTCAGGTCCAGCACTTGATCTCGAACAATTTGCCAGACCAGATAAGCCCGGCCGATCTCATTCAGGGGGCCCAGCGGCTCCTAGAAGAGGCCGGCGTCTAAGTGTCATGCCGACCGGGGATGACAAGACCGGTCTCGTAGGCCAGTGCCACCAGCTGGGCCCGATCCCTGGCAGCTAGCTTCGAGAGGATTCGGCTGACGTGCGTCTTTGCCGTCAGCGGTGAGATGAAGAGCCGCTCGGCAATCTCGGTGTTGCTGAGACCACGACCAACATGGGCAAGGACCTGCACTTCGCGCTCCGTCAGCAATTCGAGCGCTTCCGGTTGACTGGCGATGTTAGGCCTTGTGGCAAACTCCGAGATGAGGCGCCTGGTGATCGACGGTGCAATGAGCGCGTCGCCGGCATGGACAATCCGAATGGCATCGAGCAGCGCAGCGGGCGCGGTGTCCTTCAGTAGGAAGCCCGATGCACCGGCACGAAGCGCTCCGTAGACGTACTGATCAAGGTCAAAGGTGGTCAGCACGATCACCCGACAGTCCGGCACACCGTTGGCAGCGGTGATTCGCTCGGTGGCAGCGATGCCGTCCATGTCCGGCATGCGAACATCCATCAGGATGACGTCGGGGCGAGTGGCGACGGCCTGGTCAATCGCTTCATGACCGTTTGCGGCGTGGCCGACAACCTCGAGTCCCTCCTCAGCGGTGATCAGCGTGGCAAACCCGGTGCGGACCAATTTCTGGTCGTCGACAAGCAGTACTCGAATCATGAACCAGCCCGATCTTCGCGGTGGTAGGGAACCACTGCGGTGACGGTGAATGCTCCATCGGCGGACGGCCCGGCGTGCAGCGTTCCGCCAAGAGACTCCGCACGCTCGGTCATCCCGATGATGCCAACCCCGGTCGATGGCATCATCGTCGGCGCACTACCGGGGATCACCGAGGAAACAGCAGAAGATGTCACCGTACGTTGTGACGGCGCGTCGTTTCGTACCGTCAGCAGCGCCCGGTCGCCCTGATGCTCCAACGTGACCCGGGCTGGCGCTCCCCCACCATGGCGTGCGACGTTCGCCAGTGCCTCCGCCAGTATCCGATGAACCGCAACGACCGACGCGTCCGACGCATCAGCCGGGAACGAACCCTCCACAGCGACCTCGACCTCAAGACCGACGCTGTCTCCAAGTCCACCCCGTCGAGCGCCGTCGATGATGACCGAGAGGTCGTCGGGGTCGGTCACGGTTGGCATGAGCGGCGCATCATCGGTGGATCGGAGTACGCCAACCATCACCCGAAGCTCTTCGAGCGACTGCTTGCCCGCGGCGTTGATGACCTCCAACGACTCCTTGGCCTGCTGCGGGTCATCGTCGATCAGGTGGGCGGCCACGCCAGACTGCACCGCTATTACCGAAAGCCCATGGGCGACCACATCGTGAAGGTCCCTGGCAATCCGTAGTCGTTCGGCCTGAACACGAGCGGTGGCCTCACTATCTATTAGGTCCCGGAGCCGGTCACCGCGGGAGCGGACGGCATCAGCGAATGCAACCGGAAGGAGTGCAATTGCCAGCTCGCCGACGAGCTCGGAAACGAACACCTCATCGGTCTCGGCCAGGGCAACAACCACTGCCATTGCGGCTCCGGCGGCCAGGGCAATAACAAGCGCCCGTCGTCGATCTTCTGACCGGGCCACGGTATACAGGGCAACCGCCGCCGGTGGCAGCAACGCAAACTCATCGCCGACGCCGGCGGCCATGACCGCTCGGAGCACGACAATGACGACAAGAACCGGGACCGGAAATCTCCTGCGGGCAATGAGAACCGCGCACCCAACGACGGCCAGCGACAAGGCGAGCCACGCCTCCGGCTCGGTCGGCGAGAACCGCTCCCGATCTGGATTGACGAACAGCGCGGGAAGGGCCAGCAACAGACAGAGCGCGGCGGGGATGACGTCGTAGCGAAGGCGCTCGCTCCGTACCGCCGAGCCGTGTCGAGTCTTGTTGAGGTGATCCTCCATCCACGCCAAGTATGGCCGCCGCACCCTGGGCCCCGCATCACCCCTGCGATGTAGATCGGGCGGGGCGCTCGTACTCCCCCGGGAGTACGCGGTGAGCGACAGTGCCTCCGACAGGCCGATTCGCACCGCAGGCAAATTGCTCACAATCGATGGCATGACCGATTACATGACTGCAACCGTCGCCAGTGACCAGGGCAACCACGTACCCACCGGCCCGCCGGTTTCGTCACCTCCGCCACGGCCGACCTCCCGCTTGGCGTGGCGGAATCGCCAGTATTGGCGTCGCTTTACCCCCTTGCAGCTGTTGGTGATGGCCGTCTGCACGATTCCCGTTGGCATCATCGCCGGGGCTCTCACCGCAGGGTCCGCCGGCGTCATCAGCACCGAAGAGATGATTGAGCTGGCGCTGGCCGCCGGGGAGAACCCCGGCACGATTGTCTTTGGCGCCATGTTCCTGGCAACTCCAATCCAATGGGCAACGGGACGGACCCAGATCCGGGTTCGCAAGTATCTGGGCATCGTGTTCTATCTATTAGCGCTGAACAACGGCGCCATGTTTCTGATGGAGTCCGGGACCCCCGGCATCCTCAGTGAGCCGTTCCTCATCGCAGGCACTTTTGCGTTGGCGCTGGCAACGCCGCTCTTTGCCACCAGCAGTCGGTGGTCGCAACGCCGACTCGGCATGTCCCGCTGGAGGCTGCTGCACAAGCTGACCTATGTGATCGCGCTGGCCCTCCTCGGCCACGTCATCTTGATCGGCGACCTTGGCCTCGGCGCAGCACTCATCACCATCGGATTTGTGGCAAGAACCCGACCGGTCCGTCGCTGGCTACAGCGTCGGGGCGAGGCTCGCTGAAGTCTGGCCGAGCATTGTGCGGTCCCCTATGGTCGGGGCTGCACCGAGTCGACGAAAGGCCATCCCTGTGATCGTCAAAGAACAAACCATCACCACCAGCGAAGGCGATATGCCGACCTGGATCTACCACCCAAGCAACGAGGGTCCGTCGCCCGTGGTGCTCTACATGATGGACGCGCCAAGCATCCGCCCGGCCCTGCACGAGATGGCATCTCGATTGGCCACCGCCGGCTACTACGTGATGTTGCCGTATCTGTTCTACCGCGGTGGGCCGTACCGGGAATTTGGCTTGAGCGATGAGGACATGCACGCCAGGAAGGACCTGATGGGCCAGATCAACCCGACCAACGTCCTCGGTGACGTCGAGGCGCTGCTCGCGACCGCTGATGGGGATCCCGCAGCGGGCGATGGCAAGGTCGGCGCGGTCGGGTTCTGCATGAGCGGCGGATCGGTCATTTCCGCCGCTCGGGCAATGCCGGACCGCGTTGCCGCGGTGGCATCGATCCACGGCGCATGGCTGGTCACCGACCGCGACGACTCACCCCACAACGGTCTCGATTCGATTGCCGGCGAGGTCTACCTGGGATGGGCGGACAACGATGCAACGGCCCCACCCGAAGACGTGCCGGTGATGGAACAGGCGCTGCAGGATGCCAGCGTCACCTACACGCTGGACTTTCTCACCGAAGCGGTGCACGGTTACGCCCCGCCGGGGGGCCAGAACTACAACCGCGAGGCTTCCGAACTTCACTGGGAACGAGTACACGCCATGTTCCGCAGAAACCTCTGGTAGGGAGCCACCACAATGACAACGTTCGTCTTGGTCCACGGAGCCTGGGGTGGCTCGTGGGGCTTTCGCAAAGTCCGCCCCCTGCTCACCGCCGCCGGACACGACGTGTTCACGCCGAGCCTTACCGGCATCGGTGAGCGAGAACATCTGGCCACCCCCGACGTCGGGCTCAAGACCCACGTCCAAGACGTCGTCGCACTGATCCGGTACGAAGATCTGCACGACATCGTGCTCCTCGGCTTCTCCTACGGCGGCATGGTTGTGACCGGAGCGCTGGCCCACATTGGCGGCCGGGTCAGCCATCTCGTCTACCTCGACGCTTTCGTCCCGAAAGATGGTGAGACCGTGCAAGCGCTGACCGGCATTGACCCCACGTCAGGCGGCGGCGAGACACCATGGTTGCTCCCTCCGATCCCTCGCGAACTCGGCGACGCTGAGGAGACCGAATGGGCCAACGAACGACGATCGGGACAACCAGTCGCCACCTTTACCGAGCCGGTGGCCCTCGATCGGCCGCTGGAGGACTGGCCGTTTACACGAACCTATGTCAAGGCATCGGCAGACCCGGGGGAAGCTGCCGACTCCGCCTTCTATCGGGCCGCAGCCATGGCCGCTGAGTCTCCGGCGTGGCAGACCCACGAGATTGCCACCAACCACATGATTCCGCTGATGGAACCCGACGCGCTCGCGTCAATCCTGCTGAACCGGGCAAGCAGCGGAGATTAACTGCGGCCGTCCTGAGCGCTCGGGATCGAGCGCGACAGGTAAGGTGATTCGATGGCCACTCCGGTGGACGCCCGTCCTGCCTTAAAATTCGACCCGCAGGGTCACCAGATGGGAGCGCTCGGCACTCTGGCAACCCAGCTTTCGCTGATGCTGGGCATGATCTGGGCTCTGGGCGCACTCACCCACCTGTTGTTGCCACCGACGCTCGGCCTCTTGACCATCGGTCCGGTGCTCGGTGCCCTGCTACTCGCACCTCGCCCGGTGATCATGGAGTTCCCGGTGTCGTTCTCCATCCTCGGCATCTTCTCCATCACGGTCGCCTCGGTCATTTGGACCATCGATGACACGGCGACGGTGGTCGGGCTCAGAGGACTCGTCCCGGCCATGTTGGCAATCACGCTGGCCGGCGGCCTTCTGTCGTTGCGGGACTTCGCCGATGGTTTGGTCTGGACCATTCATGTGGTGGTCATCATGACCTTCGTTGCGCTGATCGTCCTTCCGGACACCAGATTGCATGTCAGTGGTGGACCCGGCGGCGACGACTACGCCGGCTGGCACGGTCTGTTCAACCACAAGAACAACATGACACCGTTCCTTGCCATGGCGGTCCCGACGCTGCTGACGTTTCAGAAGCCAGGAATCATGAAGTGGGGCATGCTCAGCTTGATCACCATCCTGCTCGTCGGCTCGACCTCGGCCACCGGGGTGTCCGCTGCGTTCTTCGCCGCAATCGTGTGGCTGTGGCTCAAGCTCTACCAGAATCAGGAAGACGCCAGAAACAGCACGCTGTTGACGTTGGTGTCATTCCTCGGCTCGTTGGCGGTCGTCGGCGCCGCGTTGTCATCCATCGCAACCATCACCAGCGCGTACGGCAAGGACACCACCTTCTCGGGCCGCACCGAGATCTGGGAAGCGTCGATTGACGCCCTCATCCGGCGGCCGTGGTTCGGCCACGGGTTTGGTGCGCTGTTCTGGCGAGAGGGCATCTCCAACGAAACAGCGGAGATCTGGCGCCAGGTCGGGTTCGAAGCCAGCCACGCTCACAACGGACCGCTGGACCTTGCCCTGCAGGTTGGGCTCGTCGGCCTGGCAATCTTTGGAGTCCTTTGGCTCACAACGCTTCGCAAGGGTCTTCACGCTCTGGGAACGCAGCCGGACCTGGGCATCTGGGTGGTCAGCGTGATGGCGAGCAATTTCTTGATGGCCATCTCCGAGGACGTTTTCTACGGTGGCTGGCTCGCGATGTTCGCCGTGATGAAGATGCTTCTCATGCGCAGACCGTCATCTCTGAACAGGCCGAGTTATCGCGAGGTTGCGGTACAGAAGTGGGCGTAGGCCCTCTCGCTTCTTCCTGGCGGAACCGTGCGGCGTAACCTCGGACTCCTGGCCGGACTGGCCATCCTTGTGGTGCTCGTCGGTGTCGTCGGCCTTGTTGGGTTGCAGCGCCTCCGAGGCAACCGATACATCGACGACGCTCTGCGACAGGACAGCGCTCCGGCGTACGTCACCAGCGGACCGACGGTGGACTCCAGCGGAGCGGTACGCATCCTCGATGCTCAGCCCATTACCGGGTCACTCGTACAGCTCGCCATCGACGCGCCGCCAGAGACTCAGGCGATGCAGCTCTCCACCTCGGTCGGTTTTGAAGATGCCGGATGGGAGCCGCTCGAGAACGAAACCACGTTGGAGATCACCGACGTCGGCTTCCAGACCATCTTCGCCAAGTTCCTTTTGGAAGACGGGACCGAGACCGGCATTTCGGTCACCGGGGTGGAGCGTGACCCAACCTACGCCCAGGCAACTTCATCGGAGAATGGCCCCCACGCCGCGTCGTGGGTCCGGCCGTTCTCTGCAACAGAGCTGGTGGTCAGGGTCGAAGCCGGACGCCTGGAACTGGGCGCCATCGAACCGTATGACCTGACGGCGCCGCAGTCCGGAGATGACGTCGACTCCAAGAACGGCGCGCTGGTGGTTAAGCGAGACGGCGACACGTACGGCTTCCAGGTGTCAAAGCGCACCGATGCCATCCGTCGACCTGATCGGCTCATCGGTTCGGCGCTGGACGCCGACGCGGTAGTCGACGCCTCGTGGTCCATCACCGCCACCGACGATCCCACCTACGCGTCCGGCCTGGCGCCGGTCTCGATCAGCCACATGGCCAGGCCTGCGGCAATCGGCACCGCGGGCAACGGCGACCGAATCTCAGCCGTCACCCATGACCTGGTGATCGTTCTGCCCGAGCCGCTCCAGCCCGGCGTGAGCTACACACTTGCCGCCGAAGACCAACTTGCGCCAATGAGCTACCGCTACGACGCTGATGCCACCGTGTCACCGGCCATCCGGGTCAATCAGTACGGACTCGCTCCGGGCGACGAGCTGAAGGTGGGCTACCTTTCCGGCTGGTTTGATGAGCTTGGACGTACTGCCACCGCCCGCATGGATCCCGCGTTTCGGGTAGTCAACGTGGCGACCGGCACCGTGGTGCTTCGTGGAACAGGCCAGGAACGTCCGGGGGGCGATGAGCTTGGCAAGGGAGACCTGACCGGCTCCCCCGTCATCGAGCTCGACTTCTCCGACGTGACCGACCCCGGCCGATATCGACTGTGCGTTTATGACATCGGTTGTTCCTACGACTTTGAGGTGTCCGGCGACGTGTGGCAACAGCTCACCGCCTCCGTTGCCCGGGCCGCGTATCACCAGCGCAGCGGCACCGAACTTGGACCGCCGTTCACGCCAATCGCCAGACCCCGTCCGTATCACCCTGACGACGGTGTGGTGGTGCGCAACACCGACTACTCACTGCTGCAGGCCCAGATCGACACAACAAACACCGACTTTGCCACGCTGGCGGAGCGCCGCGGCGACCAGGTCCTCGACCAGGCGTGGGGCGGACACTTCGACGCCGGCGATTGGGACCGACGGATCAACCACCTTTGGTTTGCCCGCACCGCGGCCCAGCTGGTCATGAACTTCCCCGATGCGATGGCGTCGAGCGACTTCAACATCCCTGAGAGTGGCGATCAGGTTCCTGACCTTCTCGACGAGGCCCTCTGGTCGGTCGACCTGTACCGCAGGATGCAGACCGCTGACGGTGCGATCCGAGGGGGCATCGAGGCAACTGAACATCCGCCGCCCCACTCCGCCTCGTGGGTCGATGACCTTGCGGTGATCGCCTACGAACCCGACCCCTTCTCCACCTACGTTTATGCCGGGTCGGCGGCAGAGATGGCGACGGCGCTTCGGCCATACGACAGCGCTCGCTCCGATGAGTTGCTGACTTCCGCTCTTGCCGCCATGGCCTGGGCTGAAGCCCAGCCGATCGAAACTGAAGGTGCCGCCATGGTGGAGGGGCAGCGAAACGTTGCGGCCGCCGCCCTGCTGCTTGCCACCGGCGACGAGGAGTGGCACAACATCTTTGTTGCCACCGCGTCATTCCTCGATGAGCCCGAGCCCTACATGTCATGTCACTCCCACACCCGCTGCGATGCGGCCTGGCTCTACCTGCAGGCCGACGAATCGGTCACCGATGCGGCCATCCGGGAGAACCTGACCGACCGTTTCATCCGGTCGGCCGACGCCACCTTGGTCGCGGCGAACAGCACTACCTACGGCTGGACCACCGAGAACCCGTTCCTCCCGCTTATCTGGGGGCTGGGTAGCGGTGGCGCCCCTCACAACTCGGGGCTATTGAAGGCCTACCTCCTGACCGGCGATGACCGCTACCGCAACGCTGCTGTCCGTTCCGCCGGGTTTTCCCTCGGCGCCAACCCACAGAACCGGGTCATGCTGACCGGCATTGGCGAAGAGCCGGTTCGTAGTCCGCAGATCAACGACGTTAAGCATGGTGGCCTCCCGCTCTGGCCGGGCACACCGGTCTATGGCAACCACTTACTCAACTCTCTCGAGGATGACCAGTGGGTGGTCGACGACATTCTCACCCCGGCTGGCGCCACCCCCGAGGCGACTGAGCAACCTTACCTATGGCAGTGGTACGACGTCGGCTCTGTCGCGCTGTTCAACGAGTTCACCGTTCACCAGAGCCATGCTGAAGCGCTCTGGACCTTCGGAACGCTTGCGGCGACGGCCAACGGCTGACACCAACATCTGACTCGCAAAAGGTGACAAGAGACAATGGGAGACCCGAGCTTCTGACCAGTTCCGGGACCGAGGAAGTTGTTATAGTTGAGGTACTGCTCTTTCCCTCGGCAGTTTCGGTGTGACTCAATGACCTTGCTAAACAACTCTCAATCCTCCCGCGTCCGTTCGTCGCCGTGGACCGATTTCGGAATCGTCGCCGCGCTGTTTGCCTTTCTGGCATTCATGTTCCTGACAGGACGCCCCGGCTCGCTCGGCGAGCTGATGCAAGACAACCTGAAGATCTCCTTCAGCTTCTTCATCTCCACGCAGTTCCTGTTGGCCGTCCCGGCGATCTTCCTGCTCGAGTACCTCATTCCGGCCCGACCCGAACAGCGGGGCTTCAGCCCGAGCGTCATCCAGGACGCGCTGTACATGATGATTCACCTCCCCGTGATTGCGGCGTTCCTCGTCTTCATCTCCGGCCCCATCCACGACTTCATGGATGCGAACGTCAGCTGGCTCGTCGTTGACTCCACCCGGTCGTGGCCGACGTGGCTCGCTGCGCTGCTTGGCATCATGATCGCCGACTTCGGCGCCTGGGGTGCTCACGTCATCAAGCACAAAGTGCCGATGTTCTGGCGCTTCCACATGATTCATCACTCTCAGAAACGGATGAACCTGTTCACGGCCAACCGGACCCACCCGGTCGATGCCATCATCGAGAGCTTCATGCTCTTGATCCCGTTCTTCATCTTCTTCCCCTCCCTCGTGGAAGAGGCCGGAAGTGTGTTCCTCCTTGCGCTGTTGCCCGGCTGGTACGTCCGCTTCCAGCACGCCAATATCCGGACGAACATGGGCCCGCTTCGCTACTTCATCGTCACGCCGCAGTCCCATCGGGTGCACCACTCCACCGAGCCGGAGCACTGGAACTCCAACTACGCCAACATCTTTGCCTGGGACCGCCTGTTCGGGACCCAGCATTCCGATGTCACCTCCTACCCTCCGACCGGCATCAACGATCAGCATTTCCCGGAGCCAACGTCAGTGTCCCCCAAGGACATTGCGTCGAGCTTCGTCGGCCAAATGATGTTCCCGCTGGATCGAGAAGCGGTGGCACGGGCGTCATCTGGCAGTCCGTACGACGAGGTACGGGCGACCTAGCCGACCGAGCTCCTCGGCACCGGCCCGGCCACGTCAAGACAGAGGTCCGCTGTCGTGACGCTGCGCAGGGTCAACCCACAAGATATTGAGCGGCCGCGTCGGACCGGTCGGGCCGCGAGGTCGGCATCGTTGGCGACCGCACTGGACGCTATTGCCGATGGCAGTCGGGTCTTTGTCTCCGGCGGGTCGGCCACGCCAAAGGTGATCGACCAGGCGATGGCGGCAGAACGTCATCGGTGGTCAACCCTGGATCTGGTCTGTGATCGTTTGGTAGAGCCGCTGGCGGTCTTCGACTTCCCGAACGAGCCGTTCCGGTTGGTATCGCTACAGCCAAGTCCCGCGGTCGACACCATGCGGAACGCCGGCGCATTGACGTCTGATGCCGGACCGTTCAGCCGGTTCGGGGAGCTGATGAGTTCGGCCGGTTCGTGGCCAATCGATGTGGCCATCATCCACGTGAGCCCACCGGGTCCGGAGGGTCGGTACAGCCTTGGAGTCAGCGTGGCCACGCCCCTTGCCGCCATCGCCGAAGCGTCGCTCGTCATCGCCCAGGTCAACCCAAGGATGCCCTACAGCTACGGCGCTGCCGAGTTGGACCCCGACGAAATTGACCTGCTGGTCGATGCCGAGTCCGAGTTGGTCGAGACGGTTCGCCGCCCACCGGACGAGACGGCGCTTGTCATCGGCACGCTCGTCGCCTCGGTCGTGAGCAACGGTGCCACACTGCAGCTTGGGGTCGGCGCGCTGGCCGATGCGGTGATGATGGCCCTGGTCGATCACACCGATCTGGCCATTCACAGCGGCATGATCAGCGACGGCGTCATCGATCTTCAGGCCTCCGGGGCGATCACCGGCGCCTCCCACCCGCTCTTCCCTGGCCACATCGTGACAGGACTGGTCGGCGGAACTCGAGCAGCGTTTGATTTCATCGACCACAACCCTGTGGTGGTGATGGCTCCTGCTGCTGTCACCCATGGCCAGAAGCTCCTGACCAGTCTCGGTGGCTTCACCGCCATCAACTCTGCGGTCGAAGTTGCCATCGACGGGTCGGCAAACGGTGAGATGATCGGCGATCGAGTGGTGTCAGGACCGGGCGGCGCTCCCGACTATGCCCTCGCGGCGGCGACCGCTCCGGGCGGCCGCTACATCGTTGCCCTTCCGGCGACGGCATCGAGCGGTCGACGGTCACGTATCGTCGATCGGTTGGCGGCCGGAGCGCCGGCCACGGTTGCCGGACAGTACGTGTCCACCGTCGTCACCGAATTCGGTGTCGCCTCTATCGCGGAGCTCTCTGGACAAGACCGGGCCGAGGCGCTTCTGTCCATCGCCGCCCCGGCGTTTCGCAGTACCGACTAAGCCCCTCGGCGCCAAACGGGCCTGGTTCGGCGGCGGGTCGTGCCCTATCGTCATTTCATGGCGTCACTCGAACAACACGGCCGCTCCGTCGAAGAGATCATGCAAGAGCTGGAAGCAAAGCGACGCGAGGACGTGCGGTGGGAGGACGGCCGAACGTTCGGCATGGTCTACGACGGTGGACCCGGCGTCCGCGAGGTCGCCGAGCGAGCTGCCGCGTTGTACCTCCACGAGAACGCACTGAACACCAAGGCCTTCCCGTCGCTTGGCGCCATCCAGTCCGAGGTGGTCGGTTGGACCGCCGGGCTGTTGAACGGTCCAGACACGGCGTCGGGCTTTCTGACCAGCGGCGGGACCGAGTCCATTCTGTGCGCCGTAAAGGCGGCTCGGGAGCGGGCCAGGATTGAACGAGGGATCACCGAACCGGAGATCATCGTCTCCGCGAGCGCCCACGCTGCGTTTCACAAGGGCGCTCATCTGTTCGGTTTGAAGCTGCACAAGGCGCCCGTCCAAGATAACTGGACTGCCGATGTCGATGCCATGGCAGACCACCTGTCGGAGAACACGGTCCTGGTCGTTGGATCCGCACCCCAGTACCCCCAGGGCGTCATCGACGACATACCTCGTATTGCGGCGTTGGCGGCAGAGGTTGACGCCAACTGCCACGTTGACGGTTGCATGGGTGGATTCGTCCTGCCGTTTGCTGAACGACTTGGCCGCGACGTGTCGCCATGGGACTTCCGGGTGGACGGGGTCACGTCAATCTCGGCCGACATTCATAAGTTGGGCTACGCCCCGAAGGGCGTGTCGGTCATCCTCCACCGGACAAAGGAACTGCGGCGCTACCAGACGTTCCTGTTCGATGACTGGCTCGGCGGCTTCTACGCGTCACCAAATCTCCAGGGCACCAGGTCTGGCCTGCCGATGGCGGCAGCGTGGGCGGTGATGCAACATCTTGGAATCGACGGCTATGTCGATCTCACCCGAACCACGCTGGAGAATGCCGATGCGGTCCGGGCCGGAGTGGCCGACATTGACGGCGTGCGAGTGCTCGGCGACGGCCAGTTTCATCTGGTGGCAATGAGCAGCGAGCCGGATGACTCCGACCCAGTCGACATGTTCGCCCTCGGCGACGCGCTGCAGCGAAGAGGGTGGTTCCACGATCGTCAGACCCCGCCGGACTCGCTGCACTCGACCATCTCCAACTCGAATACCGGAGTCATCGATCAGTACCTGGAGGCGCTGGCCGAATCGGTGCGCGAGGTCCGTGGTGAGTCCACCGATGATCGGTCGACCAACTACGCCACGCTCGAATAGCCCGATCTCTCCCATGGCCGCCGCCTCCGCTTCCATGGACCGTTGTCGGATTAGCCGAGTGCTCGGTCGAGATCCCGGTAGAGGTCTTCGACCGATTCCAGTCCGACCGACAGTCGAACCATTCCGTCGCCGATGCCGACCGCTTGGCGAGCCTCGGCTGGGAGGCGCCGGTGGGTGGTGGTCGCCGGGTGAGTGACCAGGCTCTTGGAGTCGCCAACGTTGTTCGAGATGTCGAAGAGCGCAAGCGAGTCGAGAAACGCGAACGCTCGGTCCTTTGTACCAAGGTCGATGGTGAGGATCGTTCCCGGAGCGGTCATCTGCGAGAGCGCCAACTCGTGTTGGGGGTGCGAGGCGAGGCCCGGGTAGCGGACGACGGCAATCCGGGCGTCATCATCGAGGCGGTGAGCCAACGTTGCCGCCGACCGGCAGGACTCCTCCACCCGAAGCCGGATGGTCTCCAGCCCCTTGGCCAGCACCCAGGCGTTGAACGGGCTGAGGCTCGGTCCGGTGTGACGCACAAACGAAAGCAGCACCTCGTCGATGTACGCCGATGAGCCCAGCACCGCTCCGCCAAGGGTTCTGCCCTGCCCGTCGATGTGTTTCGTTGCGGAGTAGACCACGACGTCGGCCCCAAGTTCGAGCGGTTTCTGAAGAACGGGACTGGCAAACACGTTGTCCACGATGACCAGTGCCCCTGCGGCGTGGGCAAGCTCCGCCACCGCTCGAAGGTCGATGATCTCCAAGCCAGGGTTGGACGGCGTTTCGAGAAAGACTGCCTTCGCTCCCCCGGCGAGTGCCCGCTCCCACTCCGGCAAGGAAGTGCCGTCGACCAAGGTGGACTGCACGCCAAGCCTCGGCAGGATCTCGTCGAGGATCACGTGACAGGAACCGAACAGCGCCCGTGAGGACACCACGGTGTCTCCGGCCGACACCAGACTGGCCAGCGAGGCGAACACCGCGGCCATGCCGCTGGCGGTTGCGAGACACGCTTCCGCTCCTTCGAGCAGCCGTAGCCGCTCTTCGAAGACCGAGACGGTCGGGTTCCCGTATCGAGAGTAGATGTAGCGATCGTGCTCCCCGGCAAAGGCAGCCTCCGCCTCCGCGGCCGATCCGTAGACATAGCCAGACGTTGCGTAGATGGCCTCGGCGGTCTCATCGAACTGTGAGCGTGCAAGGCCACCACGCACAAGCTGGGTTGCCTCGCCGAGCGCAAGTGCGTCAGCGTCGGCATCTACGGTGGACGTCATGCCGGTCAGCTCTGTCGCCATGGGAGGTGATCCTTCCAGCCGCCATGGCGATGCCCATCAGCATTCAGATCGCCCTCGAAGCCGGTGGTGACGTTGTACAACCGGGAGAACCCGGCTCCGGCGAGGGCTTGGGCTGCAGCTCTGGACCGGGCACCGGAACGACAGATGATGAGCACCGGTTGTTCCGGACTCAATGGGCCGCCCGCCCGTTCGACGAACTCAGGATTTTGCGAGCCGTCAGGAAACCGGTTCCATTCGACGGCCATGACCTCTTTGCCGATTGAAGACAGGTCCGCCATGCCGACAAAGTTCCACTCGGCGATGGTTCGCACGTCCACCAGGACGGCGTTGGCATCGTCGGTCAACATCGACCATGCATCTTCAAGCGAAATTTCCGAGTAGGTCATCGGCGTTGCCTCTCTGTCGTGGCGGTTCAAACGTCGCCGCTCTCGAGACCTCCGGGAGACGACGATGGCCAGGTTGAACCGATCGCTACTTCTTGACCACTTTGATCAAGAATTACCGGTCCTAGACTAGCGGTGCAACCAAAGGAGCAGAAGTGACATCCGACAGACTGCGTTACCGCCTACTGACCGGCACCGACAACCGAGAGTTCTGCGAGCGGGTTTCCGACGCCCTCAGCGATGGCTACCAACTCCACGGCTCCCCGTCGATCACCTTCGACAGCGAGACCAACTCCACTGTCGTTGCCCAGGCGATAACGCTGTCGGAGTAGCCGAAGCGCGACATCGCTAGCGCCATCGACGGCCATCGCCTGACGAACGGCGACGGATTTCACACGGCCAGACTCCTTAAAACCCATAAAACCTGATCACCTTTGTCGGGTTTTGAGCTACGGTCACGAAACACGACCAAGTTGGTCGGGAATAGAGGCCAGGAGTAGCACCGTGCCAACCGCCGTCGAACCCACCGCCGTCGAACCCACCGCCGTCGAACAGGTGAAGGCAACGAGTGACCAGCTACGTGGCTCACTCGCAGAAGAGCTTGGCGATGAATCGGCAAGGTTCTCCGCCGACTCAGGCCACCTGCTCAAGTTCCACGGGATCTACCAGCAAGACGACCGGGACCAGCGCCGAGAACTGCGCTCGGCCGACCGTGAACTGGCCTACTCGTGCATGGTCCGCTGCTCGGTGCCCGGTGGCGTGCTCGACCGGGCACAGTGGTTCGAGATAGATCGGTTGGCGGACCGGGTTGCGGACGGCACCTTGCGACTGACCAGCAGGCAGGGCGTGCAGTACCACTTCGTCCACAAAGGCCAGCTGAAAGAACTGGTCGGCGATCTGAACCGAGGCCTCGTCACCACCTACGCAGCCTGCGGCGACGTTGTGCGAAACGTCATGGTCACCTCCGCTCCAGACGCAGGCCGGGACATGGACCGCCTGGATGCAATTGCGGCATCGCTGGCACAGCGCTTCCAACCGCAGTCATCGTCGTACTGGGAGCTGTGGCTGGATGGGGAACGGGCGGTCTCGTCAGGACCAAACCGGCAGAAACCGGACCCGATCTACGGCGACGCCTACCTGCCGCGCAAGTTCAAGATCGGCGTGGCCTGGCCCGGAGACAACTCGATCGACGTCTACAGCAACGACGTCGGCCTGGTCCTGATGCAGGCAGCCGACGGCCGAGCCGGAGCGGTGGTGCTGGCCGGTGGCGGGCTCGGCCGAAGCCACAAGGACCCCACCACCTTTCCCCGCCTCGCCGAGCCGCTGGCCTGGGTTGCCGACGAGCAACTCGGTGATGTGGTCGAGGCGATCGTCACGACTTTTCGAGACGAGGGCAACCGGGAGGACCGCAGCCACGCACGGCTCAAGTATCTGGTGGAGGACCGGGGCCTCGGCTGGCTGCGCACCGAGGTGGAGCAACGCATCGGTCGGCCACTTGAAGCACCGCTACCACTGCCCGCATGGAAGAACTCGCGGCACTACCTCGGTTGGCATCGTCAAGACGACGGACGGTGGTACCTCGGTCTGCCGGTCCCGTCCGGTCGGCTCAGCGACAGCGAGCACACCGCCCGCAGAAGCGCGGTACGGCTGATACTGGAACGCCACGCCGACGAAATTCGCCTGACCCCCCATCAAGACCTCCTGCTGTGCAACGTTGAGCAATCCGACCGGGCGGCCGTGGACGCACTTCTTGCAGACCATGGCGTGCCGCAAGCGGCACAGCTGTCGTTGTCCAGCATCTCATCCATGGCGTGTCCCGCGCTTCCAACCTGTGGCCAGGCGCTTGGAGAGGCCGAGCGAGTGCTGCCCGAGGTCACCGAACTACTCGACCGAATGCTCACCGACCGCGGTCTGGCCGATGTCCGCATCGAGACCCGGATGACCGGATGCCCAAATGGCTGTTCACGACCGTACGTGGCCGAACTTGGCATTGTCGGGCGTACCAAGTCCGCCTATGACATATTCGTCGGCGGAGACCCTGCCGGGACCCGGCTGGCCGCGCCGCTGATCCAATCGGTACCGCTCATCAAGCTGGGCGATGTTCTCGGCCCGCTCTTCGACCGGTTCCGAGCCGGACGTATGGAGCAGGAGGCGTTCGGCGACTGGGCAAACCGCATCGGGCCGGGGGTGCTTTCCGAAGGGTTGCCGTCATTCGCCCGCAAAGCCGCGGTGACAACATGACAGCTCATCCGAGCACTCCGTTGGCCGTTGTTCCTGTCGGTCTTCGGGTTGAGGGACGAGCGGTGTTGGTGGTCGGCGCTGGTCGGATAGCGGCCCGCAAAGCCGAAGCGTACGCAACCCAGGGCGCACAGATCGCCGTGGTCGCCCCGGAGCACAGTGACGAAATGGACCTGGTAGAAGCCGCCGAGCGCCACTATCGCCCATTCGCCCCGACCGACCTTGACGACAAGTGGCTTGTTGTCACCGCCACCGGCATCCCCCACGTCGATGGCGCGGTCTACGCAGAAGCCGAGGCGCGGCGCATCTGGTGCAACGCCGCAGACGACCCGCAGCATTGTTCCGTCATCCTCCCAGCGGTCAGCAGACGCGGACCGATCACCGTCGGCATCGCCACCGGCGGTTCCAGCCCCGCCGTGGCAAGTTGGCTCCGACGGCGTGTCGATGCGCTCCTCGACGGGGACACGCTGGCTATCGCCGAGGTGGCGACCAGGGTCCGGGCGGCGGTCCGCGAAGCGGGGTTGGGTACCGAGGTGCCGGGCTGGGCCGACGTCTTGGACCATGAGGCCCTCGATTTGATTGCGGCCGAACAGCCGGAGCAGCTGGAACGCCGACTGTTCGAAGCAGTGGTCAACGACCGCCAGGCGCCACTGGTGAGTCAACCATGACCGTCCATCTCGTCGGGGTTGGTCCCGGAGACGCCGAGCTCATGACGTTGAAGGCCGCCCGGTTGCTCGCGGCGGCTGACGCCGTCGTTTTCGATCGCCTGATCGGTGACGAGATACTCGATCATGTCGGGGCCTGTGCCGAGCGCTATCCGGTCGGCAAGACCCCAGGAAGGTCGGGACCAAGCCAAGAGGAGATCAACGACCTTCTCGTCAACCTTGGGCAGCGGCTCGGCACCGTTGTTCGGGTGAAGGGCGGCGACCCGTTCGTCTTCGGCCGCGGGGTAGAGGAGGCTGCGGCCTTGCGTTCAGCGGAGGTAGCGGTTGAGGTTGTCCCGGGGATCAGCTCCGCGCTTGCCGCTCCCCTTGCTGCGGGCGTTTCGGTGACTCGGCGGGCCATGTCCAGTGGGGTCTGCATTCTGACCGGCCACCAGGATCCGCACTCCGAACCGATCGATTGGACCGCGGTCGCCAACAGCGGACTGACCGTCGTGGTACTGATGGGGGCGCGTCGCGCTGGCGCAATTGGCCAATCGCTGATCGACGGAGGGATGGCCGCCGACACGCCGACAGCGGCCGTTATCAACGCCACCAGACCAGACCAGGCCGTTCGATGGGGACTGCTGCAAGACTTGGGAACCGAGGTGGTGCCGTCGCCTGCGGTGCTCATAGTCGGCGAGGTCGCCCGTCAACCGGTACGCCCGGAGGTCTCGGACGAGAGGGCGCCAACGCAGGCGCCGTTGCAGGAACTACTTCGGCTGGCGATGTGACGCGAACGGCACGAGGGCCAGCACTGCCGACGTCAACCACAGGTAGCCACCGATCTTGGCATCGACGTTGAACCCGATGAAGAAGCCCGCCACGAGCGCAATGGCGGACAGCACCCACATGCTGATCCGAACCCACTTGAAGCTCGTCACTTCGTTCTCCCCGCACCCACGTTGGACATACGGGCCAAGAGTAGCGATCGCCGAAGCAACCTGTCTGCTCAGGCGGATTCGCTCCGATGCCGGAAGAAGTACTGGACGCAGGCCCGCACCGCCAGACCAGTCAGGTTCCACTCATCGGCAAGGCCGGATCCGTCCCCTCGGGCGATCGGAAACGTCCGCATGCCCGAGTCGATACGGCACAGTTCGTTAAACACCGATCCGATGGCAACGAACTGGGAGATCTGGACGGTAAGTTCGGTTGCCTCGTCGCTGGTCAGTCCCAGCTCCGACTTCACCTCAAAGCCGAGCGAATCCAAGACCTTGGTGAGGACCGCACCGTGTTGTTCGATTCGCTCGGTGTCGGTCCGGCGCATGACCTCACAGAGATTGTCCATTGCGACCGACCCGTCGTTGTCCACCAGGGCCGCCTTGACGAGGAGGCGCTGACGGTACTGACCGGAGTCGCTCATCTGCTGTACTCGCAACAACATGCCCTCACGGGTCCGGTCGAGAAGAAAACGTCGAGCGTCTTCCGCCGACATTGGTGAGCCGCCACCATCGCCGTCGCCTCGATTCTTCGGTGGCTCGACGGGCTCCAGCCGGGACAGGCTGTGGGCGATCACGTCCAAACAAAAGTCCTTGTGGTTATCCCAAATCCGGCCATGTAGCGAAGCTCTGTTCACCACAACACCGTGCTGCTGTCGAAGATGACCGAGCACCGCCGAATATCGAAGCGCCTCCGGCTGTAGTGCCAGTCCGTCGCGAAGAAACAGCTCTTGCCCTGCTGTCAGCACCAACTGCCTGAGTTCATCACGAGATCGCCGCTGGCCGATCTTGGAGTCGCCTGCGGCGGAGCGGGCCGCCTGCAGGTCATCCAGCGCCACCTCCATGCTTGCCCGATGTTCAAGAACCTTCAGCGGATCCCCTGATGGCGCCGCCTCGTTGGCCGGTGCGGCTGAGAAAGGTTGCGCATCCGGATCGACCTCGGTCACCAATTCGAACAGCGCTAGCGCCGCAATTGCCGCAGTTGACCACGGGCGGTCATCATCCTCTCCGTCCGGTCGGTGAGGCGACAGCGTGGAGAGATCGCTACATCCCGCCCGAGCGTTCAGATAGGAACCGAGCACCAGGGTGTCGAGCAGCAGGTAGGCCAACCGGGCGCCCTCGGCCTCGGACATGCCGAACTCGGGCTTTATTCGACGACCGAGCCGCTTGACCGCAAGCAACAGCACCTTAGGCCGCGTTGCCATCCGCTGACTGTCTCGGGCCTCCAATTCGTCGCGTAGGACTTCAGCGGTAAGCGGGTCGTTGAAGCGCGATGCAATCGCCTTGAGCGAAAGGGTGAGATCGGCCACTTCGGACGGCCACGAACGGTCCCAGATCGACTGCGCCAAGACCCAGGAAAAGTGGCGTAGTGGGTTCGGTTTCGACATGACTCCGCCCACAAACTCGGCCATGTTCTCCGGCTTCGAGAGCGCAATGCGCAGCGGTACGTCCAGCGGCAACTGCTGAAGAGCGGCCGCCATGACGTCGCGTCGGAAGCTGTCATGATCGACCCATATCCGCTCATGGACTGACCCCCTCGTGACCCGAACATCATGTTCCTGGTCGAGGTAGGCAAACACCTTTGCATAGCTGATCGACTCCGGCCGCAGACCCAGGCCATCCAGTCCCAACACTTCGACGCCGGCCTCCAGCACAAGATCGCGCAACGAACCGGACGTCCTTGTGTTTCTGGCGTCGTCGCCATTGCTCACTGGATTTTCAATCGTCACTTCGCCCCCTAACAAGGCAGTCACCCGGACGCTGTAACCCGGGCCGAAACAGCGGAACTGGCGGATGGAACGACACGGCGATGCTCGAACCTACCGGCCATATTCAGGCCGTGGACGGTCATACAAAGTTTGATCGGTCTCAAAACGTTTCAACTGTCTTCGCTGTAGATCATCGCTCAAAAGGCAGCGATCGTGACAAGTCGTAGGCCCAACACGTGGTGCATTCATTTGGTGTTTTCGTTCGAACGCATACCACCGGGCGATGCCTGATCGGAGCGACGGACCAGACTCCGCACGACCTTGACAGCACTCAGCGAGCCGAGAATCTGGCAATGCTCGATGGACTTCACCGGATCGGCCGTAGCGTCATTGCATGGCTTGTGAAATGACAGCCACCGGACATCGACCGTGCGACGATGGTCCGCAGCGATACCGAACAGATCCGAAGGAACAACCATGAACCATCCAAGCCCGGATGACCGCACTCTTATCTTTGACTGCGATGGCGTGCTGGTGGACAGTGAAGCGGTCGTTATCGAGATCGAATCGGCGCTGCTGACGAAAGCAGGTTTTCCGATCACCACCGATGAAGTGGCAGAGACCTGCGTCGGGCTGAACTACGCAGACATGATGGCGCTACTCGCGGAGCGTTTCGGCAAGCCTGTCCCAGAGGAACTCAACGCCCAGATCCAGGCCGATGCTTTGGCGGCGTTTCCCGCTCAGCTCAAGCCGGTTCCTGGCATTGACCAGCTCCTGGCGGAGAACCCGCTCCCCCGCTGCGTGGCGTCGAGCAGCGACCTGGACCGCATCAACCTTTCCCTCGGACTCACCCATTTGGACCGCCACTTCACGCCGGAGACCATCTTCTCTTCCCAGATGGTGCGTCGAGGCAAACCCGCACCCGACCTCTTCCTGCACGCGGCGGCACAACTCTCAGCTCCGCCGGAACGCTGCGTTGTCATTGAAGACAGCCCACACGGCGTCTCCGCCGCCATCGCTGCTGGCATGCGGGTGATCGGCTTCGTCGGTGGCGGACACGCTCGCCCGTCGCTTACGAGCAGATTGGCGGCGGCTGGCGCAACGGAGATCGCCGACACTGCCGCTGAGCTTGCCGACTTCCTCGACAGGCGATAACCGGCGCCGGACTGGCCTCAGCTGACCGAGGTCCCGGCCCACCTGGCCTGAGAGTCGTGGGACCGGTATATTCCCGGCAACCCATGACCATCGACCAGCCAACCTCACACGCTCGCACGTCCGGGTTGGACCGACAGGCCGGTCCTGCTGCAGTTTTCGCCGCCGTGAGCCTGATGGGCGTCGGCAGCGTTGTGGCAAAGGCCTCTGACATCGACGGGCCGGTGCTCGCCCTCCACCGGGCGTGGGGCGCCGCTGCTTTGTACGTTGGCCTGTTCCTGCTTTTCGGCGGGAAGATCACCGTTGACTCCCTGAAGATTGCCGCTCCGGGCGGGCTCTTCTTCGGGGTGCAGCTTGCGTTCTTCTTCTCGTCGATACAGCTGACCACGGTCGCCAATGCCACCATGCTCATCGCGCTGCAACCGGTGGCGATCTTGCTGTTCTTCTCGAAGCGGTTCGGCGAGTCGGTGACCCGACGACAGCTCGCCCTCTCCGCTGGTGCGCTCGTCGGCGTCGGCCTGGTGGTTTTTGGATCGACAGAGTCGCCCTCGTGGAGTCCGGTCGGTGACCTCCTCGGGGTCGGAGCGTTGGCCATGTGGACGTTGTACTTTGTGGCGTCGAAGCAGGCCCGGCAGCACCTGGGAGCGTTCGAGTACCAGGGTCTCTCGCTGCTGTTCAGCTTCGCCATCATGTTGCCCGTCGCCCTGTTGTTCTCGGGAACCGTCGACGTTGGCGATGGCAAGTGGTGGTGGATTCCCGCGATGGTGGCAATTCCGGGTACGGGGCACCTGGCGATGAACTGGGCTCATCCCCGGGTTCCACTCACGCTCGTGTCGGAGATGACCCTCTTCAGCCCGGTGGTCGCGGTGGCCCTGGCCGCGCTGGTCTTGGAGGGCGAAACGGTCAACGCCGTGCAGCTTGTCGGCATGGCCATCGTGCTGGCAGCGCTAGCGGTACTAGTCAAGGAGCGATAGTGAGCGATCAGAACAATCAGATCGATCAAAACGACCC
Organism: uncultured Acidimicrobiaceae bacterium; assembly: GCA_964609665.1. Taxonomy (GTDB): domain Bacteria; phylum Actinomycetota; class Acidimicrobiia; order Acidimicrobiales; family SZUA-35; genus JAHELU01. Next base: position 3,328 of record CAZSTV010000050.1, on the reverse strand, counting down.
CGGTGAACAAGACAGTCCGGACTTCTTCACCGGTGAGCCCATGCACGACTACTTCTGTCGCATGGCAACACTCAATCCGAGTACGGCGATGGCGCCGTCGTCCTCGCCGCAGCCTTTGCAGGTGGGCCAACCGTTCGAACTGCCCGAGACCTATGACTATGACGGCACACCACGCTCATACGAGACGTTCTTCACCGAGACCGACACGGCGGCGCTGCTGGTGTTGGAGCACGGCGCCATCCGCTACGAACGGTACGCGCTCACCGGAGGACCGGATGTCCCCTGGCTCTCGATGTCGGTCGCCAAGAGCTTCATCTCCGCCCTGGTCGGCATTGCCCTTGCCGATGGAGCGATCGGCAGCCTGGATGAACCGATCAGCGCCTACGCCAAGGTGCAACCGGGATCGGCGTACGACGGTGTCAGTATCCGAGACGTTTTGCAGATGTCGTCGGGGGCCCGCTGGAACGAGGACTACAACGACCCGGACTCCGATGTCTTCCGGCTCGGTGCAGCGCTGGCGGGGGTTGGCACCTTCGACGAGGTGGTAGCAACGTCGGTGTCCGAGCTGCCGCCGGGGACCCTGTGCCGGTACAACTCAGCCGACACCCAGGCCCTGGCGTCACTCCTGGTCGGGGCCACCGGGCGCAGCCTTGCCGACTATCTGCATGACAAGCTGCTCGAACCGCTTGGGGTGGTCTCCCCCAGCCAATGGCTCACGGATACAACCGGGCGGGCCGCAGCGGCGTTCGGCCTAAACATGACCGGCCGAGACTACGCCAAGCTTGGCGAGCTGTATCGCAACAACGGTCGATGGGGTGAACGACAGCTCGTACCTGCGGAGTACGTGGCCGACTCGGTCAGCGTCACCGCCCCTCACACCGCTCCGGGGATGATGGACCTTTCCGAAGAGGAACCGTGGGACGTGGGTTATGGCTATCAGTGGTGGTTGCCAAACGGAGACGCCGGAGAGTTTTGCGCCATTGGCGTGTACAACCAGTTCATCTACGTTCACCCCGAGCGGGCAGCGGTCATCGTGAAGCTGTCTGCGAACCGGACCTATGGCACCTCGACCGGTGAGCACACCAACCGAGATGATGAGAGCCTGGCGTTTCTGCGGGGCATCGCTCACGGGCTCGGCAGCGACGAGCCCACACCATCAGTTTGACCCACCGACCAGTGGTCCAACCACTGGTTGTAGCGCCGACCACGGAGCGCGCAGAACCTGTAGGCGGTGCTACCTAGGCGGCCGCTGAATCTCGCGCCGTGACCCAATCAACGCGCATCTCGCGCTACTGCGACTACTAGGGTGACGTTTCTTGGAGCCATCGGTCGGCGGTGACCGGTCGATCATGACAACGGCAACAAGGGCGGCTAGGGCGACGCGATGAAGGCATTGAAGAACGATCGAACAACCACGGCAGGAGCCACGACCACTGGACCGGTTGATTGGTTCGCCAATGTCGTGCGCACCGACACGATCATGCCCGTCGACGACGCGAGCGGCGAGAACGGCGACCCTGCTGACGGTGGTGATGGCAGCGACGGCGACCGGGGCGCGCCAAGCAAACTGCAGTCCCTTGCCAATCGACTGACCCGCCAATATCGCCAGCTCCCCGGGTGGGTGCTCATCCCTCAGATCTTCCTCGCCTTCGCTTGGGGCCGGTCCGGCCTCGCCCACCTGTTGGATGCAGAGTGGTGGAGTGGCCAGGGCGTCCTCAACTTTTTGGCAACCGAAACCGGTCTTCGGGTCGATGTTTACCAGCACGTACTGACCGGCGTTATCGAACGCATTCCCGTAGCCACTGCGGTCGCTGTGGTCGCCATCGAGCTGCTCGTGGCGGTGCTGCTCCTCATCAACTATCGAGCGGCCGTGGCCATTGGCGTGGCCATCGTGTTCAACCTGCAGTTGATCCTCGCCGGAGCGGTCAACCCCGCGGTGTTCTATTTTGTGGTGGCTCTGGGCATCGGGATCTGGCGGGTGGAGACCTTTGCCAGCCCGGAAACCGTCAGTCGTCTTTCTTAGCCGATGGATGCTAATGGCAGGTGTGGCCGTCGTCGCGTTCCTGGCGCCATCGGTTCGCACACTACGGCCTGAGGGAGCGCTTGAAGACCCGGCGTTGCTGCTCATTTTCTTGACGCTGTTGTCGGTGATTGCGCTGTGGTGGATCAACCGCCGAATGACCCTCGCCCAGGAAACCCTGGACCGACTTACCGGTGATGCCACAACCAGAACAGTCGACGACCGATCGACGCCGTCACCGCTGTGGTTGCTGGCCGCCGCGGCAGGCACGGCCCTCATCTTGTTCGCCGGGTTCGGCGCACTGACCGACGAAGGCCGCGGCCAGGACATCGCGGCCGCGGCAGACCCCATCGACGCGCCGGGCTCTTTTGACACGCCGTACCCGTTCGGGCTGAACGTCACCATGAACTACAACGATCTGACCGACGGGCGGAACAGAGAGTGGCGGGTACAGGTGCTTGCAGCGGTACTGGAAGAGGCGAGCCCTATCCAGTTCGACCCGGCAACGGATGGGCAGCTGGCGATGGCCAGGATCAGATTGACATATCAGGACGGGGCAGCACCGACACTGGCCAGCGACATTCGTTTCCAGGCGGTCGGACGCTCCGGTGAGGTCTTTGCCACCAAGGCCGCCGGTTGTGGGAGTCCGGAAGGTCGGCTTCCCACCGACATTTTGGACCCGGGCCAGGCCGTTGAGGGCTGGGTCTGCTGGCCCGTGCCGACCGACGAAGTGGCCTCGCTCGTCATGGCGGTCGAAGCGGCACCCGCTGACGGCGTGCTCTACATGTCGCTACGAGCGGCGACAGAAGAATGACGGCATCTCCACGTTGAGACAGTTCGCGACTAGAGCGAACCCTCGGACGTCTTACTAGTGACGTTCAGGCGGTCTCTGGCGTAGCGGTGCCCATCGATCCAATAGCTAGGTTGGAGAAAACGCGTGAAGAGAAAACGGAAGAACACACCGAAGCAGACCAAGCAGGCGAAGGCCCAGAAGACAGACCCAGGCTCGAAGCCAAGCGCACTTCGCTCTGCCGGACCCCTTGGAGCGCCCGTCGGTGCCGCGGCAGCCGTGGCATCCCGAAAGATCGATGTGGCCGCTGGAGCGAACTACCTCCAGCATCAGCCGACCAACCCTCTTACCCATGACGTTGCCAATGCGCTGACCCACCACGCCACCGACCACGGTGCCGAAATTGTCACCGCGGCTGGCGCCGCTGGCACGGCCGGTGCGGCAGTCTTGGCCGGATCCTCGGCCACCGCAGGTGGCGCGGCTGCGGCCGGTGCTGGTGGCGCTGCCGCCGTTGGTAC
>CAZSTV010000049.1:0-28744 GCA_964609665.1 uncultured Acidimicrobiaceae bacterium | reverse complement strand
TCTCCGAGACCAGATCCGATGGCAGCCGAAGCTGCGCCCTGCTGCGATCGAGCAGCGGCGTTCCAATCATCTTTCCGCCATCAGTCCTTTTCGCGCTGTCAGTGTTCTTTTCTGACAGCTGGTTACTGTCCGCCACATGAACCTCATTTCATGCCCCGACTCAGCCAGCTTCTGAGTCGCTCTACCGTTTTAGCGGATGGTTCCGAAAACATCACGGCGGTCTTTTGGGTTGATGTCATCACGCGAGCCGTCGAGCGGTCACACGACTTTGAACCGCTGGCAGGACCTGAGTTTCTCTGCGAGCATGGCCGCTATGTCCAACTCGGTAAACAACGTCGGAGATGCCAGTCTTTTTGCAACCTGTCCCCTCGCCGAACGTGAGGTGCTGCGCACCTTGGCGGTGCCAATGCGGGTCTCGGCCGGTGAGGACATCGTCGGCCAGGGTGACTTCGGAGCCACCATCGGTGTGCTTCTCGAAGGCCGGGCCAGCGTCTGGATCGACGATCAACATGTTGCCGACCTCGGGGTAGGGGACTGCTTTGGTGAGCTGGCGGTCCTGGCGCCTCCCGGTTCGGTCGGCCAGCGCTCGGCAAAGGTCCGGGCCGACAGCGAGGTCAGGGTGGACACCGTTGCTCGCCGGGAGCTGAGCGACAACCTCGGTGAGATCCCGACGATTGCTGAGATGTTGCGTCAGCAGGCTGCAAGCTATGGCGATGGCGGCACCGATTCCTGATTTCGCCGCCACCTCTCGGGATAGTCTGATGGCGTGACTGGAGCACAAAACCTGGCGGTGCTGCTTGACCGCCGATCGTCGGACCCTGCGCTGATTGTCGGGGCTCAGACCGTTTCTCAGCAGGACCTGGCCGACCGCGTCGCCCGGTGGCGGGGCGCGTTGGTCACCGCCGGAGTCGCCGTTGGGGAGCGGGTGGCAATCGTCGGTTGGAACAGCGCAGAGTTTGTCGTCGCCCACCTTGCGGTGATCGGGGTCGGGGCGATCAGTGTTCCGCTGAACCCTCAGTCCCCACCGGCGGAGCTGGCGAGGGAGCTCAGCGAGGTGTCGCCAACGGCAGCGATCGCTGATGAAAAGGCAGCTGCCGTCCTGACCGAGGCAATCAACCTTGTCCTTGTGCAGGAGATTCGCCAGCTGGCGCCGGACCTGCTCGACTCCGGGGAGCCATGCCCGATCGTCGACGTTGACGCGGACGCCGCCGCGGCTCTGCTGTTCACCAGCGGCACCGCCGGTCCACCCAAACCAGCAATCCTTACCCACGCCAACCTGACCGCCGGTCTCCAAGCGGTGCTGTCGTTGCCGGTGGACCTGACCGGCCATCCGCACGTGTTCATCGGCGTCATACCGCTATTCCATGTTTTTGGGCTGAACACCGTGCTGCACCTCAGCCTGTTGCTCGGCGCACCGCTGGTGTTGGCGGACTTCACCGGTCCTGACCACACCATCGAACTCATCGAGACTCACGGCGTCACCGTGGTCGCCGGTCCGCCGACCCTGTGGCGGGCGTTGACCAGGGTCCCCGGTGTGGATTCAGCGCAGCTGTCATCGGTGCTGCTCGCAGTCTCGGGCGCTGCCAAACTCCCACCCCAACTCAAGCTCGACGTTCAGGACAGGCTCGGTATCGACCTGGACGAGGGGTATGGCCTGACCGAGTCCAGCGCGGTCGTCGCCGGGTCGATGACCACCGACGCGCCACTTGGAAGCGTTGGGCGGCTTCTGCCCGGTGTTGAGGCCCGCATCGTCGACACCGATGATGAGGACTGCCTGGTCGGCGACCCCGGTGAACTGTTGGTTCGAGGCCCGATGATCTTCCCCGGCTACTGGGGCGCCCCGACCGGCGCCCCCGGCCCGCTGACCGCTGATGGTTGGTTGCGAACCGGCGATGTCGCCGTGGTTGATGAGGATGGCTACATCGCCATCGTCGACCGGCGCAAGGACATCATTATTGTCTCCGGCTTCAACGTCTTCCCGGCCGAGGTTGAGTCGGTCCTGCAGGCCCATCCCGACGTTGCATCGGTGGGGGTTGTCGGCGAGCCGTCTGAGGCGACCGGTGAAGCCGTCGTTGCGTTCGTCGTGCCGGAGGAGGGCGTCACCGTAAATGAGGACGCTCTACGGGAGCACTGCCGACGTGAACTGGCAAGGTACAAAGTCCCGACCAGGTTGACGGTGGCGGCGGACCTGCCTGTGGGGCCGACCGGGAAGCTGCAGCGAAACCGTTTGACCTAGCTGGTTGCCGGAAGGTCACGGCGACGTGAATTGGTAGCGGCCAGCGGCTCTGCATCGATCCTGACTTGAATTCATGTCGGCCTGGCCGCGGCCGATATGACCCTGGTGCGAGGTGTCCCGGTCTCTGAGAGGCCCATCCGAAGACTCGGTGGCCGTCATCTAGTGGCGCTGATGGTCTGGGCGATCGTGGCCGCTGGTTGTGGCGGCGATGCCGAATCGACCATCGAATCCGGAGTGACCCGGCTGCTGGCCAACGATCGGACGGGCCGCCCAGTCCCGGACGGCACCCCGAGCGCCGCCGACATTGCCGACTCGATCACCGCCGCATTGGCCGTGGAACCGGTCGAAACCGGACTGGTTGAGTGCAGCGAAGTGATAAACGTTGACCCCGGTGGAGAAGCTCGACCGTCACGCTCGCCGGACCTAGACCCAGACCTGTTGCGCATGCTCTCCAACTATGGGGAGCAGTACCCCGACACCTATGCGGGGTTGTGGCTGGACAGCGACGCCACCGGCGGCCTCCTGCTTGCAATGACCGATGATGTCGACTCGCACCTTGAGACGATCATGGACGACCTTGGCGGGGAGGTATGGGAGGCGCCGTTCAGCGCGGTCCAGGTGCCATACAGCGCGGCCGACCTGTCCGAGGCGGCACAGGTGATCTCCGGGCGACGGTTCTCCTTTGTTGAGACCGCAGCGGTTGACCTTGAGCGCAACCGGGTGACCCTTGAACTCTTCAACCCGACACCGCAGGACCTGGGAACTCTGGCCACAGCCGTGGACCCGGGCCAGGTCTGTATCACCGTTGCTGTGAGCGATATTGCGGCCGGGGTGGAGCTTGCGGTGCTGCCACAGGCCGGCGGCGACAGTCTGCTGACCTGTGATGAGGAACCGTTCCCCGCTTCGGCGCTGGACAGTCCCGTCCCACTCGCCACGTTCGACCATCCGGCGGCCCGAGCGATGATCCCCTTTATCGATCCGGATTCGGATTCGGATGCGGACCCGAACCTGAACCCGGACCTGAACCCGGAGACGGCCAGCCAGTGGATCGTGCTCGCTGCCGGGGCCGACAGAGCGCTCTTTGCGAAGTACGGCGAGACGGTTGAAGTGACCGCACTGGCCACCGCGACGGGCGGAGCGTGGGAGGTCAACGGCTGGACCTTTGGTTGTGATCTGAAGGTTGGCCTGCCGAGCGGGCTTGGGCGGGTCGAGATCTTCATCGACCCGAGCCGGCCGTTCGATCAGGAATCCAACTCTATTGACGTGCTGGTTGCGGAGCTGCTCTGCACCGGCGGCCAAACCATGGGTAACCGCTTGCTTGGGCCGGAGGTGGTCGAGACCGACACCGAGGTCATTCTGGCGTTCGCTGCCATCAGTCGATCGGCCGAAACCTTTGACTGTCCGACCAATCCATTCAAAGCGGTGACGATCACCCTCGACCAGCCGCTGGCCGGTCGCTCGGTGGTGAACGGCATGCAGTTGCCGCCGGGACCGTTGCAGACCCCGTAGCGGGGCGCGCCGATCGGTGTCGGCCTGAACCGCTACTACACCAGCACTGGCAGTGCTTTGATGAACTGCTTGTGGTCGACCGGCTGTGAGAACTGCGGGAAGTTGTGCTTCACCGCCATCTCGTGTTCCTCGATGCTGGTGGCGGCCATGCAGTCGACGATCGGCACCACCTGGTAGCCGCGCTCGTAGGCGCCACGCATGGTTGATTCGATGCAGACGTTCGTCAGAAACCCGGCGATCGCCAGGGTCTTGATGGCCCGGCTCTCGAGCACGAACTCCAGGTTGGTCGAGCTGAACGCGTCGAGGCTCCGCTTGTCGCTGAGGACAACGTCAGCCGGTTCTGGTCGCATCTGATCGATGATCTCGACGCCCCAGGTCTCGTTGGTGAAGGCGTGGGAGTCAACAACGCCTTTGAGGATGCCGTAGCTCGAATCGGCGATCTCCTCGTGACCCTGATCGAAGGCCAGCGGTGCGTGGATGACGGTGGCCCCGGCATGGCGAGCCGCGGCGGCCGACTCGGCCGAGTGGTCGAGCATCGCTGTCCGTTCCATGACGTCGGCAACCGCACCGTGCAGGCTTCCGCCCTCGGTGGCGAAGTCATTTTGGTACTCCACAAGCAGCAGAGCGGTGGTTGACGGGTCAAAGGAGGGCAAATCAGTCATGACGCACAGTTTCGTCATATGGGCCCGGAAGCTTGAGCGTCCACTCAACCGGAGCGCAAAACGTTCCGAACACATATTGATGAGGATCTCGGATCCACTCGCGGTGAGCCTTGCGGAATGGGCGTACAAGGCCGCCCCGACTGCGCTTGCGGTCACCGATCGAGATGGTGTGATCCAGACCAGCAATCCCTCGTTCGCCGAACTGTGTGGCCAACCGGTCGATGTCATTGGCGGCCTCGTGGTGTGGGAAACGCTCGGCGCCTCAACACGGACTCCGCTGCAGGCCGGTTATAGAGACGCGATGGCGACCGGTTCCAATCGATCGGTGGTGATGGTCGATGGCGAAGCTGGCCGCCAGCATTGGGACTTCCACATCGACTACGACGCAGACACCGGCCTCATTCGTCTCCTCGGCCAGGACCGAACGCAGGAGTATCGGCTCTCCGCCAAGGTGCAGCAGACCGCCATCCGGGATCGGTTGACCGGTCTAGAGAACAGAGATGCCTTCATTGATGAGCTGGACAAGGTGGTCGGCTCCAGGCTGTCGGTCGCGCTGTACGTCATCGACGTTGACCGCTTCGCCCTGCTGAACGACACCTACGGTCACACCTTTGGTGATTCGGTGCTGTTGGTGCTGAGTCGCCGCCTGACCCAGATGGCCGGCGCTCGAAACATGGTGGCCCGCATTGGTGGAGACCAGTTTGCAGTGATGCTTCGTCGTCTCGAAGACGAGGTTGACGTTGAGGCGGCAGCGGCCCGGCTTCACAACGGGCTGAGCGGTGCGATGAGCATTGAGGGCACGACGGTGCACCTTCGGATGTCGATGGGTTTCACCTTCTCGCCGAAGGGGGCAATCTCGGCCGCCGACCTCATGAGAGATGCCGACACCGCCCTCAGCCGAGCGGCGGATCTTGGCGGCAACCGTTTCCAGCAGTTCCATACGAGTTTCCAGGAACAGATCGAACACCGGATCAGAACCGAGGCCGATCTGCGACAGGCGATCGGCACCGCCCAGTTGGACGCCGATGTCCAGGGCATCTACCGGCCGGGAGACCGCAAGCTGGTGGGGTTTGAGGGTCTCGCCAGGTGGCGACACCCGGACCGAGGCACCGTTCCGCCTGACGAATTCATCGACGTGGCCGACCGCTTCAACCTGCTCGACCACGTGCTCAGCGCGGTCCTCGATCGATCCCTGGCCAGCCTTCTCGGATGGTTGAACGCTGATCGAACCCGCTACCTGGCGGTCAACGTCGCCCCCTCGCAGTTACGAGACCCGGAGCTGCTGCCGACCTTGGTTTCCGCTCTGACCCAGTTCCAACTTTCGCCGGACCAACTGGTGGTGGAGGTGACCGAGCGAGAGCTCGTGGCGGACGCTGATTCGATAGAAACGGTCGAGCGTCTCCACGCCCTTGGGCTCAGAGTGGCGATTGACGACTTCGGCTCCGGCGCCTCGTCACTCGGGTATCTGTGGACCATGCCGGTCTCCATCTTGAAGCTGGACCGATCCCTGACCAATTCGATGATGACCGACGTTGGAGCACAGCGGGTGGTCACCTCACTGGTGAACCTGGCCCACGATCTTGACCTTGATGTGGTGGCCGAAGGCGTGGAAGAAGAGCACGAACTTCAGCGGCTGGTGGATCTGGACTGCGGCTTTGCCCAGGGGTATCTGTTGCACCGCCCGTGTCCTGCCGACACCATCGAAGCCCGGCTTGCGCAGACGAATTCGTCGAGCGCCGAACAGAGAACCTGAAGACGGTGGCCGAAGCCGGGTCCTGACCCAGACGGTCAGCTCGACGAGAGGTTTCTGAGCCGAGAGATCTCTGACGGGTTGGGGAACGACATCACCCGCCAGAGTTCTGGGTAGTGATCTGTCGGCTCCAACGTGGTGGTCACCAAACGATGGACCGAGTCCCAGTCCGCGGTGATCGCTTCGCCGTGCTCGGTCACCAGCCCGATCAGATCGGTCCTGGGGAGCAGACTGGGAACACCTTCGGTCCACGTCGACACCGAAACGTACGCGCCGTCTGCAGACTCCGCAACCTCATAGGACGAGACGAAGAGATCGTGGCCGACCAGCTGCTGCAACGGTTCACGCAGGCTGGTGTAGTTCATCTCGTGGTTGCGGCAGGTCAGACGTTGCCACTCGGCGTAGGCCGGATGAGTCGGAGGAAGGATTAGCGGCCGCCACTCGCCGTTCTCGCCGACCAGTGGTTGGAAGCTCACCGGTGACGGCGCATCGAGTTCCTCCAGGGCGAGGTTGCAGGCAATGCCGATGCCGTCGACGTCATCAACCGCGGTGACGATCAGCAGGTTCCGGTTCGGGTGGATCACCACAAGCTCGCCGGCCAAACCCGTCTGTTCGAGAAAGCCTGGGATGAGCATCCTGGCCCCGTCGTAGTCATCTTCGTTCAGCGACGTCCAGACCCGGTTGTCCACCGCCGTCCAGCCGGCCTGTGGCTGCTCCTCAAGGTTGTCCACCGCCACCGGAAGAAGGTCGGCGAAGCGTGCCCCCCATTCATCCAACTGGTCCTGGTTCACCACCGACATTGTGGTTGGGGCGTCCCACAGCAGCACGGTTACCAGGTCACCACCGAAGGGCTGGAACGGGATGGTGGAGCGGAGCAGACCGGTGCCGGGATTGACCTCGTTGTTGAGGTTGCCGAGGCGTGCCGTCTCCAGCATGGACCGGGGCCGGATGCCCGGTCGCAGCAGTTTGGTGGTCTCAAGTCGGGAGGGAATCTCGGGCGGGGAGACCATCGAGGGGAGGGTCGCTTGGAGCCACGGGATGCGCTCCTCTTCGTCAAGACGGTGCCAGCGGGCCCGCAAGTTCCCAAGTCCCACCATCAGCATGCCGACCTGCACGGTGTCAGCGTCGATCTCGGTGACCGTGGTTCCAGGCGCCACCAAATGCCTGATCAGCCGGCGAACCTCTGTGTCAAAGTCTCGCTTCCGACCGAAGAGACGCACAACTCAACGGTAGCGGGGATTCGTCGTCGCAGCAGGTCCGTTGGGTGGTTACACCCGGGAGATTGAGCCGAAAAAGATGGGCGGAATTCACCAATTCAACGGAACCGATGCCGTCATCTACACTCCCCGCGGTGGCAACCGACGGCGATGATCACACCGCGACCCCCTGGCCGCCACGGGGCTGGGTCGCCCCGAGACGGATCTCGATTGACGCGGGCGCCGTCACCCTGAGTGCGCTGCAATATCACGGGTCCCGGTCGGGACAATCCTCTGTCGCGGACTCGACAGTGGTCCTGCTTCACGGGTGGGCTGATTCGGCGTGGAGCATGGACTGCCTCGCTCAGGCGCTGGTGGCACACCATCGGGTGATCAGCCTCGATATGCGCGGCCACGGTCACAGCGACCGGGGCCCGTACCACATGGTCCATCTCATCGGTGACGTGCGCGGCGCGTTCGAGGCGCTCTCGCTTGAACGGGCAATCGTCATCGGCCATTCGCTCGGCGGCCAGATCCTGTCCCAGTTCAGCGGGCTCTACCCGGAGCTGCCGCGAGCGCTGGTGTGCGCCGAGGGGATCGGCCCGCCGCCCCACCCCCTGGCAGCGTCGGACCCCGACGAGTACGAGCGGATGTTGAGTCGCCGAAGCGTCGAGCGGGCCCGGTCCGCCCTGCAGCGGCGTCCGTTGGAGAGTGTGGCCGTCGCTGCGCAGCGGTTGCTGCGGTCTCACCCGCTGCTCAACCCGGCACGGGCCGAGTTCCTGGCGGAGCGAAACACCGTGCGAGATGGCGACGGTCTGCTCTGGTGGCGGTTCGACCCGAACTCGCGAGACTGGCTCAACGGCCACAGTCAGGAGTCGGCCGCGGCCCGTTGGCGAGGAATCATCTGCCCGGTGCTCGTGGTCAACGGCGCCGACTCGTTCGACCGGTACTGGCAACCACGAAGCCCCGGCCCCGACGAGTACGACGGGCCGTTGACGGGGCCCTCGCTTGAGCAACGCCTCGCCAACTTTGCAGACGTTCGCTACGAAGAGATTCCTGGCGCTGGCCACATGGTGCACTACGACACACCGGACGAACTGAACCGAGTGGTGGTGCCGTTCGTGGACCAGGTCGCTCGAAGCTAGAAGCCGGAGCTACGACCCTCGGGTTGCCACTATCACGTCACGGTCGATCGTTGCGTCGACCACGTGACGCATCGAGTAGCCGCCCGCGGCGGAGATCGGAGTGAACCCTGCCCCGACGAGGATGCTGCCAAGGTCTCGCCGTGATGCCCGCTTGGTGTTCCAGGCCAGACAGATTGCGCCGCGCGGTGTCAGCCACCGGCCCCACACGTCCAGCACACGCTCGATCAGCTCGCCGGTCTCGGCACTACCGTCGCCATGCTCGGACGCCGACTCGCCCGAACCGCGATGTTGCACGCCGTATGGCAGGTCGGCCACGATCACGTCAATCGACGCTTTCTTGATGGCGAGCGACGACTCGGCCCCGTCTGCGTTGAAGGTCTGCACCCGCTGGCCCTGGCCGTTCTTGAACGCCGCTCGCTCCGGCGCCACGTCAAAGGTCATGTTGCGACTCTCGCCGTTGCCGGGCCGGAACCGCTGCATCTTGTGAGGGAGTCGGGACCGCTTGGCCCACGTTTGCAGGAACCCGGCGTGATGATCCAGCGACGACCGCTCAACGTCGATTCCCGTGGCGTTGAGTCCATAGGCCAACGCCCAGTTGAGCGTGGTGCCGCGGCCACACATTGGGTCGAGCAGGGTTGGGACCCGGTCGCCGGTCAATGGCGACGATGGGTCAATCCCGGCCGCGGCCAGCGCGATGTTGAGCATGGTCCTGGTCAGCCGCTCGTTGGTCTTGCCCCGATACCGCTGGGTGGTGACGAGCTCACTGCCGAAGACCAACGTCTCCTCGGTTGGCAGTGGCCGCAGCAGCTCGGTCCCACCGGCACTGGGCTCATGGGCGAAGAGCTTGGCCGATGCCGACAGCTGTCCGATTACGGACCGGAGCTGCTCGGGGTCGATGTTGGAGCGGAACCGCAACCGCCTGCTGCGCCCCTCGGTCAAACGGTCGATATCGCCAAGAGAACCGTCGCACACCGCGTCGGCAACCACCCGCAGCTCGGCCGCCGCAATCTCGACGAGGGAGTCGGTGAAGACCCGATTGAGATCGGCGTCGAGGTACAGCGAATAGGTTGCATCCGGGTATGAGGTGTCTGGGTGCGAGGTATCCGGGTATGAGGTATCTGAGCCGTCGATGCCAGACAGCCTATTGTCCGCCGGCTATTGTCCGCCGGGCACCATGCTGCCGGGATAGCAGGCCTTGCGGGTCCTACAGCTGGGTCAGCCGTTCAATCTCCATCGGGTCCGCCAGCATCGGTCCGATGAGATCGGGTGGCCCCGGCCTGGCCAGCAGGAACCCCTGGGCATGATTGCAGCCTCGTTTGCGAAGCTCGGTGATCTGTTGCTGGGTCTCCACCCCTTCGGCCACGGTGCCAAGGCCGAACGCAGACGCGAGGGTGATTGCCGCGTCGACGATTGCCGAATCGTGGTCGGATACACCGAGACCGGACACAAACGTACGGTCGATCTTCAGCGTGTCGATCGGGAGCTGCTTGAGCTGCTTCATCGACGAATAGCCGGTCCCGAAGTCATCGAGGGCAAGCTTCACGCCCATGCGGCGGAGTCGACGTAGGACGCCGGTGGTCGCATCGATGTCACCGAGCACGACGTGTTCGGTCACCTCAAGGCAGATGCGATCGGCCGCAACGTCGAACTCGTCGACGAGCTGTTGGATCTGGGTCGCCAGATCCCGGCTCATCAGCTGAGCGGGGGAGACGTTGATCCACATTTCGAGCTGCGGGTGCTCCTCTTTCCATTGGGAGAGTTGGTTGATTGCCTGGCGCAGCACGGTGTCGCCAATCTCGACCACCAGTCCGCTTTCCTCAGCGGTCTCGATGAAGGCACCGGCGGTAAGCAGCCCCCGTCGTGGATGCTGCCATCGCAGCAGGGCCTCGACGGCGCAGATCTCGCCGGTTTCCAGGTCGACCTCTGGCTGGTAGTACAGGGTGAGCTCGCCGCGCTCGATGGCCTGGCGGAGCTCAATCTCCACCTCGTAGCGGTCGAGCACCCGGGTCCGCATGTCGGCATCAAAGATTGCGACCTGCTTCTTGCCATTGCGCTTTGCCTGGTGGAGCGCCGCCTCGGCCTCACCGAGCAGCTGTCGGTTGCTCTGTGCGATGTAGTTGTGGGCAACGCCGACGCTGACGGAGCGGGCGATGCTGATTTCGTTTATCCGGATGGTCTCGGCCAGCTCTTTGACGAGCCGATGGGCGATGCGTTCGACATGGCCGGGTGGCGTTTCGGTGATGAGTATCGCAAACCGGTCGCCGCTGAGACGGGCGATCATGCCGGAGGGGCGCACAATCGATGCCAGGCGTTTTGCCAAGCCGGAGATGAACTGGTTGCCGGTCTCAAAGTCGAGCCCGTCGTTGATCACCTTCATATTGTCGATGTCGAGGATCAGCAGCGACACTTCGGAATCGTCCTGCAACTCGTCGATCCTCGTTGCAAGCTCTCGGCTGTTCGGCAGCCCGGTCAACTCGTCATAGTGAAGTTGGTAGGTGAGGCGCTGCTCACCATCGAGTCGACGCCACAGTTGGGCGATCAGCGTCGCGATCGACGTGACGGTTCGAAGCTCGTCGTCGTGCCAGCTTCTCGTGCCTCGGTGGGTGAATCCAACCACACCGATGGTGCTGCCGGTGGCCCGGATCGGGATGGTGGTGAGGGTGCGTTCCTCGTCGCCGTAGTCCCCCGACGGCCGTGAGAACGTGACGAGCGGAGCGGTTTGCCCCTCGGTCACCGCAAGCAGCGGATCGTCGTCGAAGCTGAGGTCGGTTTCGGCCCCAACGGTTCGCTGACCAGCGCTCTGGCCGTGGAGCTCCACGGGGTACGCCTCGCTCAGCGGGGATGCATCCATGGCCCACCGATGCGCGATGAGCGCGGTGCGACGAGTCCGTAGATTGTGACGACGGATGAAGGCGGTTTCCGCCCCGAGGTGGTCCAGCAAGCCGTCGAGAATGTGTTCGAGCTCGGTTGGCGCAGACGCGGTTGAGATCGTCATCAATCGGCTGGCAACGTCGGTCAGGAGGCGCTCAAACCGGTGTCTGTCTGCGGCGGGGGTGTGATGCATCGATAGCTCCGTTATGGGGTACCACACCCGTCGGCACCATTGATCCACGCGTTAGCCCGCCGTGTCGCCGTGTCCGCAGTGTCATATCCGCCCCGAAGCGGTCGGTTTGTGCATTTGTGAAACAGATGGCGGCTCCGTACGGTAGAGATGATGGATCAGCCGGTGTCAGAGGCAACCGTCGGGCGGCTCCCAGCCTATTTGCGCTCCCTCGTAGAGCTGGCGTCTGACGATGTCTCCAGCGTCTCCTCCGGCCGACTGGCCGAGCACGTTGGCGTGAACCCCGCAACGCTGCGGCGAGACCTGAGTTCTCTTGGCATAACCGGCACCCGGGGCGTCGGTTATGACGTGAAGTATCTGCTGTTCGAGGTCAGCGTCGTGCTCGGCGTAAACCAGGAGTGGGCGGTCGCCGTTGTCGGAGCGGGCAACCTCGGCCGGGCGCTCGCCAACTATCAGGGTTTGGCCAGCAGGGGCTTCCCGGTCAAGGTGCTGTTCGACGTTGACGACGCTCTCGTCGGCACGAAGATTGCCGGTCTCACCGTGCAGCATGTCGACCGGTTGCCAAAGCTCACGACCGAGCTTGGGATCACCGTCGGCGTGATCGCAACCTCGGTGGAGGCCGCCCAGGGCGTTGCCGACCAACTGGTGGCGGCCGGGGTCACATCGATTTTGAACTTCACTGCGGACAGCCTGACCGTGCCCGCCCACGTGGTGGTGCGACGGGTCGATCTGGCGACCGAGCTGCAAATCTTGAGTTTCTACCAGCAGCGAGAAACCGCTGTCTCCGGCGGGGCCGGGGTTCCGCTGGAAGGCAGCGGAGACTAGCTACACGATCGATTCGAGATCGGTCATGTGTCGGTCATGTACCGGTCAGGCGATCAGGCGAAGACCGACCGGCCAATCCATTCGGCGATGAGGGCCGGCTTGTCCGATCCCTCAATCTCCACCGTCATGTTGCGGATTTGGTCGATCGAGTTGCCCTTGAGGGTGACGTCGGTGACCTGTGCCGTGGCCCGAATGCGTGATCCGGCGGGTACGGGGTTGATGAACCGCACCTTGTTCATGCCGTAGTTGACGCCCATCATCAGACCCTCCATCGGTGGGAGGTTGTTCGGGATGGTGCCGGAGAGGTGGACCAGCATCGACAGCGTCAAGAAGCCGTGAGCGATCGGCCCGCCGAACGGGGTCTGGGCCGCCCGCTCGGGGTCGATGTGAATGAACTGGTGGTCGAGGGTTGCATCGGCAAAGTCGTTGATGCGTTCCTGCGACAGCTCAAACCACTCACCGACCACCGGCTCGCCGCCGATCTCGCCCTTCATGGCTTCATAGGCTTTTTCTGCGTTTTCGCTCATAATCTCTGCTCCTGACGGACGGGTTCCTGGTCCCGATCGAACGTGCCTAGGAAGCTAGCCGTTACGATGGCAAGCACGAAACTCAGGATCGCAACCCGGAACAGCCCCCTCGCACTGTGGCAGGCTGACCACGTCGCATCGCTGCTTCGAGAGATCGAACCAAGCCTTGATGTGTCGATGGTGTCGATGGAGACCTTTGGCGACCGTCGACTCGACCTGTCCATCCCGGAACTCGGCGGCAAGGGCGTCTTCTCCAAGGAAGTGCAGCAGCTCGTGCTGGCCGACCAGGCCGACATTGCGGTCCATTCGGCCAAGGACCTGCAGGCGGTCACCCCGGAGGGTCTGACCATTGCTGCATACCCGGCCCGCGGCGACGCCCGCGACGCTCTGGTCGGCGCCACGGTCGACGACCTTGAAGTCGGCGCCGCAGTCGCCACGGGGTCCAACCGGCGCAGCGCTCTCTTGCTCGACGAGCGACCGGATCTGCAGATTCACCCGCTGCGGGGCAATATCGCAACCAGGCTGGCCAAGCTGCGAGACTTTGACGCCATCGTCATGGCCGGGGTCGCCCTTGAACGCCTCGGCGTTGCGCCACCGGTGGTCCAACTGCTTGACCCCACCCACTTCGTGCCGCAGGTCGGCCAAGGGGCGCTTGCGGTGGAAACGCGGCGAGATGACACCGCCATGGTGGAACTCATCGGGGCCATCAACCACGCCGAGACCGAGATGACCGTCTCCGCTGAGCGGTCGTTCCTCGCAGAGCTCGGTGGAGACTGCAACCTGCCGGCGGGTGCTCACGCCACCCTCGTGGATGGCGCTGCCGGGTCCGGTCCGGCCATCGAGATTCGAGGGGTGCTGGCATCGGCCGATTGCACTCGCTTGCAGCGAGCCACCGAGACCGGACCACTTTCGGTGGACCCCGGCCGGGTCCTGGCTCGCCACCTCCGAAAGCAGTTGGAGGCCGCCGAGACCGCTGATGGGCGCTGAGCCCACCGGTATCGGGTCCGATGCGGCCGCATCCGGTGTGCGTGCATCCGGTGCGCCTGCAGCCGGGGCCCTGGCCGGACGGCGCATCATCATCACCAGGTCAGTAGCGGACAACGGCCCGCTTGCGGAGGAGCTGGAACGCCTTGGCGCCCAGGTCCACCAACTGCCACTGGTCGAAGTGCTCCCGGCCCCCGACGGTGGTCACGCCCTGGCCGCCGCGGCGCAGCACCTTGGCGACTATGAATGGGTGGTGCTCACCTCGGCCAACGCTGTCGAGGCGCTGGCAAGCGCCATGGCGGACACCCCCTGGTCCGACGGGGTGACCGTGGCCCCGGTTGGCCCGACCACCGCCGCAGCCGCGTTGGCTGCAGGCATGACAGTTGGCGACGCGCCTCCCATCGCAACCGCTGCCGCGTTGGTGGACGCGTTCCCCCATGCCCGCCCCGAGGGGAGCACCGTCCTGGCCCCACTGGCGGAGCTGGCAGGCCCCACCGTCGTGGAGGGTCTCACCGCCAAGGGGTACCGGGTCGATCGGGTCACCGCCTATCGAACCGCGGCGCCGAACGCTCCGGTCCCGGACCGGACCGAGCTTGCCGCCGCCGACGCCGTCACCTTCTTCTCGCCCTCTGCCGTTGACCGGTACCTGGTGCTCGTCGGGACTCAGGAAACTGCGTCTGGAGCGCCGGTGCCACCGCTGGCGTTCTGCATCGGCTCCTCCACCGCGGAGCGAGCCCGAGCCGGCGGCTTCGTTGAGGTCGTCATGCCCGACGTTCACAGCCAGGGCGAGGTCACCCGTGCAATCGCCGCGAGGCTCGGACCTCGCTAGTCTCTGGCGGTGGAACTCAAAGACAAAGTTGCAGTCATCACCGGGGCAGGTTCCGGGATCGGCCGGTCGTTGGCCGAGGCGTTCGCCGCCGAAGGAGCTCGGGCCGTGGTGTGCACGGATCTCAACGCAGACAACGCCGCCGAGACAGCGGCGATGATCGGTGACGCCGGTTCGTCGATCGCCCTGGATGTCGGTGACGAACGTGCGGTCGAGCAGGTGGTGGTCGACACGCAGAAGCAGTTCGGCTCACTGGACGTGTTTGTGTCGAACGCAGGCTACGGCATCCGTGGCGGGCTCGACCTGCCGACCGATGAGTGGGAACGCATGATGAACGTGCACACCTGGTCGCATCTGTACGCAGCGCGAGCGGTGGTGCCAATGATGGTGGAACAGGGCGGTGGCTACCTATTGAACACTGCGTCTGCGGCCGGACTGTTGACCCAGCTCGACTCCGGACCGTACGCGGTCTCGAAGCACGCCGCAGTGGCGTTCGCTGAGTGGGTGGCCATCAACTACGGGGACGACGGCATCGGTGTGTCGGTCCTCTGCCCGCAGGCGGTGCGGACCAACATCCTCGGCCCGAAGGCCAAGAAGGCAGCGTCGAGCAACACCCGCCAAGCTGCGGGCGACGGCATCTTGGAGCCCGAAGACGTGGCCCGGGACTGCGTCGAGGCAATGCGAGAGGGTCGGTTCCTCGTGCTGCCCCACGCCGAGGTCGAGACGTACTTCCAGCGCAAAGCCAACGACTACGACCGCTGGCTCAACGGCATGCGCCGATTCCGCAGCAAGTTGCTGAGCCGATGAGCACGCCGAACGAACAACCGTTGCCGGTGGAGGTCGACCGGTCCATGGTCGACCGGTGCTTCGGGTGCGGCATGGGCAACGAAGAGGGCTTGCAGCTGCGCTTCAGCCAGTACAGCGACGGCACCGTGGAGACCAGGCACACCCCGGCGCCGCACCACTGCGGGCTGGACACCGTGGTGCACGGCGGAATTCAGGCGACGGTGCTGGACGAGGTGATGGGCGTTGCCGCTCAACTGGCACTCCCCGAGGGAGCGTCGGATATGGCGTGCGTGACGGCGGAGATGACCCTGAAGTATCGCAAGCCGGTACCGATGGATGCCGAGCTGGTGGCCCGGGCCAGGCTCACAGCGGTCGACGGCCGGGACCTGTTCGTCTCCGGCGGGTTGGTTGATGCCGATGGCGAGTATCTGACAGAGGCGGAGTCTCGGTGGCGACAACTTCGTAGCCAGCCGGCTGGGCCGGTTTAACATATGAGACCTCAGCTCCCTGTTCGCCTGCGGTGCAGGCCGAGGTGTCGTCAATGAGTAGCGTCGGCGTGAAATCAGGCGATGCGTCACAACTGCCAACCGGCCACATCACCTTTCTGTTCACCGACCTCGAAGACAGTTCGGCAACCTGGGAGCAGCGCCCGGAGTCCGCCCGCAAAGCACTTCGGTATCACGACCGCACCGCTGAACAGGTCACTGGCGAACATCACGGCATCCTGGTGAAACACACCGGTGACGGCGTCGAGTCCGTCTTCACCGACGCCGGCGATGCAGTGAACGCCGCCATCGAAATGCAGCGACGCTTCCAGCTGCCGGTCTGGGACGGAGTGGAACGGATGCGGGTTCGGATCGGCTTGCACTCCGGTGAGGCAAGCCCGGACGGTGACGACTACTACGGCGGCGTCATCAACCGAGCCGCCAGGGTGGCTGACACCGCAAACGGTGATCAGATAGCGGTAACCGAAGCCATCGTCACGGAGATGACAGAGGCCGCGGGCGCCGCGGACCCTGCAATCGGGTTCACCGACTGTGGGGTGGCTCACCTCAAAGGTTGCGGTCGCGAGCGGATATTCCTCGTGCAGGCCGACGGCCTACAAGTTGACGACCGTCCGCTGCGAATTCGCCGGGCGCTCGCGGGGAGCGACCTTCCCCCCGAGGCTGGAGCGCTGATCGGACGCGGTGACGAGCGCAAGGCCATCGCTGAGTTCCTGGACAGCAGGAGGCTTGTCTCGCTCATCGGGCTTGGCGGAATCGGCAAGTCCAGGCTGGCGGTCGCCGTCGCCCGTGAACACCACGGCAACTTCGCCGACGGGGTGGTCTACTGCCCGCTCGCCCCGATTGCCGCCGACGGGACAAACCCCGAAGCCGCTATGGCCGAGGCATTGGCTGCAGCCCTGGGGGCGAGGCCACAGCCCGGCTTTGATCTGCTTGGCAGCATCGCCAACTTCATCGAGGACCGTCACGTGCTGGTGGTGCTCGACAACTGTGAGCACGTCCAAGCAGCGGCACGAAATGTTGTTGAGCGGTTACTGTCGGTCGCCGGACCGTCGGTGCTGGTCACGTCCCGCGAGGCGCTGGACCTCACCGGCGAGCAGCGGGTCAACCTCGAACCACTGGACATCGCTTCCGACGCTCTGGAACTGTTGGTCACCCGAGCACTGGAACGAGACGCCAGCTTCGATGCCGCTCGACATACAGAAACACTGCGGCAGATCTGCGAGCAGCTCGACGGCATTCCGCTGGCGTTGGAGCTGGCGGCTGCCCGGCTGCGAATCCTGTCCCCGGAGCAACTACTCGACGGCTTGAGCGATCGGTTCAGGTTGCTCGGTTCGTCGCAACGAGGAGGCAGCGACGGCTCCAAACGTGGCCCGAACCCGCTTGAAGCCACCGTGGCCTGGAGCTTCGATCAGCTGGATGGCGACCAGCAGCAGATGTTGGAAAGCCTCTGCGTCTTCTCCGGCGGCTTCACCCTTGATGCGGTTGCCGCGGTTCTGGGCATCGATGACCAGATGGACGTGCTTGATGATCTGACCGGTCTGGTCGAGATGTCGCTGATCAGGAGTCGTCCTGGGCACGGCCAGATTCGCTTTGTCATGTTGGAAACCATCCGACAGTTCGGACTTCGACGCCTCCAGCAGCGCCAAGATCAAGACGATCAGCTGCCAAGCGCCGATCATCTCGCCACCGCCCACGCTCGGTACTACGCCACGCTGGCGATGGAACACGGCAGCCGGTTGATGACCGCCGATGAAGCCGACGTCTGGACCCTCATCGACGCTGAAGGTAACAACCTCCGCACCGCCTTCGACACGCTGCTGCGCACCGGCCAACATCAGCTGGCAAGCGATGTTGTTGTCAGCCTGTCCTGGTTCGCCACCCTCTCGATGAGGATGGAACTGTTCGGTTGGACCAACCGCCTTCTGGAACAACCTGAGCTAACCCAATCCGCAAAGCTCTGGGCGATCAAAGCCATGGGTCAGTATCTGGCCGCCGATCCCGAGTCCGAGCAGTCGGCCCGCACCAGCCTTGAGTTTGACCCGACCGACCCGACCGGGCTGGCCCTCGGCACTCTCGCCTCCATCGCGTTGAACAACACCTTCGACGTGGAACTGTCGGAGTGGGCCACCGCTGAGATGCTGACCAACCTGAACCCTGACCTTGTTGAGCAGCGAGTGGTGGCCTATGGACTCCGCACGTTCCATCTGTGCCTGAGAGAACCGAACCCAGAGGCGGCGGCCATGGCGAGACAGGCGATGGTCGAAGCCGAACGGTCGGGCAGCGCAAGCGCGCTCGCTATCGCCTATTGGGCTGAAGTAGTCGCCAACCTGCTCATCGACTGGCCGGTGGCCGGGAATGCCATAAAGCAGGGCCTCGTCATGGCCGAGTCACTGACGTCAAACCACTTGATCAGTCATCTGATAAACGGACTGGTGGTTCACTTCACTTCGCTTGCCGGTTCAGTCTCCGAGGCGGCGACGATCGCGGCAACCGAGATTCGAGCGACCATGGACCGCCACTACCTGGTCGGCGCCAGTCATCTGCTTGGAGCAGCGTCGGTCATTTTGAGTCGCTCCGGGCGGGCCGCGGACGGCGCAGCGCTGCTCGGAGCTATGGACAACAACGGTCACCGGCCTCGCCGGGACATTCGCAAGGCGGTCGAAGCAGCACTGGGCGACGAGATGAAGGCGGCGGTAGGAGTCGGCCGGGGCTGGGCCATCAATGAAGCGGGCGTTCAGGCCGTTCAATGGCTCGACGAGATCGCCGCATCAGACACCCATGGAGAATCCGCCCCATGACGACCTCCCACGCCACCGTCGCTCCGGCCACCCCGGACGATTACGGGAACTGGACAGCGGATCAGAAGCTGGCCTGGCTGTGGGATGGCCTGATCTCGCGGTCGACGTTCACGCCGGTCGACCTCCCGGACCTGGCGGTTCCTCCACTATCGGAGATTCCGAGTCGGGCCAAGATTGTGTTTTCGACCACCGAGTTGTCCAAGACGCTCGAGTACACCGACGATCTACTGCCCCTGCGGCGACCCAAGGTCATCCACGAGTTTGGCTCCGCGGCCTGCATCAACATGACGATCGGCCCCAACTCGCCATACACCGGCCTGTTGGCCCCGGGGCGCACGTCGATTGGCCTGGTCAGAATGTCCCTAGCTGCTCCACCGGGCTTGCGTAAGTCGTTCATTCCCGGGGCCGGTCTGAAGTTCCTGGTCGACGGTCAGCCGTCGCTGGATCTGGTGGCGGTCAACCACACCAACGGGCAGGGTCGCAACCACAATCTGTTCGCCAACCCCATGTCGCACGACATCACCGATGGGCACAACGAGCTCCGTCTGCCCCAGCGGATCATGGCCGCGCTGTTTCGCCGGGTATCACCGGAGACCCGCCGCCTGCGGGTTGACCACCTGACGCTTTGGAACGGTCAGGGTCACCGAGAACAGCATCCGGTGACTCCTCGACGGTTGATCTTTCGCCCCCGAGTGGAGGCGGCCCGCCTCTTCCGCCGACACCCCGGCGAAGACTTCCGGATAACGCTGCGACGCTTGGGCGGCGACTCTCCGCTCTTCGACGTCGTCGCCGAAGATGACGTGTACCCCGAACCCACCCCGATCGGGTCGATCTCGTGCACGTCAAAGTTCGTAGCGTCCGCCGGTGGCGACCGGCTGTTCTTCCGCCATTGGATCGGCGAGCCCGAGGCCGCCCTCCGTCAGGACGGCGAGTGACCGTCTGTCAGGACGGTTAGTAGCTAATAGACGCTTCCCACCGGTGGGGTTCCATTGCGGTGAACGGCCGGTCCCGCTTCGTGTTGCGGGCATCGATCTCGGGTGCCAATTCCCGGAGGCGGCGCTGCATCGTGCGAAGGGAACGTTCCAACTGAGGGTCGTCGACCACCCGTCCGATGTTCAAGGTCAACAGATTGTTGCCGACCACGTTGACCGTCGACGCCACTGCACCCTGGTCGAGAAGTAGGGCGTCGGACGCTCGCGGCGACGGCGGCTCAACCCCGTCCGCTCGCGCTGCCAGGTAGTCATCGAAGTGGAGACCAACCCGATCGTCTCCATCGGCCCAGGCCACCAACGGTTGGAAATTGCCGCAGACCTCGTGGACCACGTTGTTGTAGATCATGGCCGACAACAAGTCGACCAGCGACTCCAGCCCTGACAGCTCCGGCACCCCACTGCCATCGGGCATTGCTCGCCGCAAGCTCAAATGCCATTCGTAGAGGTCAAGGTCGGCCGCAATGTCTGCGTGGTCAATTTGAAGGTCGCTCAGGTGTTCACGAACCAGACCTTCTATGACGGGCCACACCAGTTTGGCGTCTTCCCCGTAGGGGTACCCGGCCAGATCTTCCACGCCGCGTTCGGCCAGGTCAACCATCGGCAGCCACCGAGAGAAGCGAAGGTTCTGCACGCCGTTCTCGACCAGTACTCGAGCCGAAGGCAGCGACAGAAAGTTCGACATCATGAAGTAGCTGCTCTTGGACAACAGCGAACGGTAGGCGAAGTCGTTCACCGCCATCGTTCCGTAGGTGAAGAAGTCGCAAATCGGTCGTAGCGGATGCCAGTTGGGCAGACGCCAAGCAGCAACAGCGTACGCCTGGCCAACGGTCAGGTGGGTGTACAACAGGTGGTTCACGAAGACACTCAGCCTGGCATCGACAGCATTGACCAGATGCTTGGCTCCCTCCCACGTGGGGCTTGCGGGGTGGTGAATGTGATCGCCTTCGACGATGACCGATGGGACGAGACCGCCGCCGTCTGCCGCTTTGAAGCGAGCTCGCACACCCGGGGCCAACCCTTCGAGGTAGCAGGAAAAGTCAACCTCGTAGTAGACGCCGTTCGGATCGTCGCCGAGCGCGTCCTCGGGCGATGTCGCCGCAAGCAAAAACGGGTTTGGGCCCTGGGTCCGAAGCGTCACGTAGTTGGCGTCGCTTACGGGGCGCTCCGACTCGGTCACCGGTGGGAGAAAGTCGTGGCTCCACGGGAGTTCCGGGGTCCACGGCACCTGTTGTGGAATCGGCGAGCGCCGGTAACCCCAGAACAGCGCCTTACCCAACCCGTAGTACCCGAGAACATACGTGAGCGGCAGCTTCGCTTCTTTCGGCAGCGACTCGGGGACGACCAGGTCAGTCGGCAACCAACCCATGCCCCGGTAACGGCTGGCAGCGGGAATCAGCCGTGGTGGCCCGCTAACGGGTATGACACGGTGACGAAACGACCGTCGGCTCCGGACAGCAACGTGACGCTGTGTGAAACCGCGAACCTGCCGGACCACATTGGCCCGCCGAGCGTTGGCCGGGTCCACTCCTGCGACGTCACGTGCCAAAGCAATCTCCTCGGTTCTGCAACCCTTGATCAACGCCGACCGGTCCTCGCCAAGTGAGGCGGCCAGCGCCAACAGTAGCGGGCACGACCCCAGTCGGTCCCACTCGCCGTTGGGCTTCCCGGCGACCTCACGTTCGCACATCGGAGCGCCGCCGAACCCGGGCGGTCGATTCTTTCAAAAACTTGTCACTTTGCTAACCAAGCGTGGCAAGTCGGTTCCGAAGATTGGTGGCAATCCCCTTTGAAAGGACTACCCCAATGCTTCCAGAACCCACCAACGACCCACTGCCCGCAGACCGGTCCGGCTTCCCCGCCGTTCCAGGTCTTGAGGTGCTCGAAGTGGTTGCCCAGGGTGGCCATGGAACGGTCTTTCGGGCTCGCCAGGAAGACCATGACCGGCTGGTGGCACTGAAGGTTCTCGACGCCAGGTTTGTCGACGAGGCGACCCGCCGCCGGTTCGACAGGGAGCGCACCGCTCTCGGTCGAATCTCTGATCACCCATCGATCGTTTCATTGCTCGACAGCGGCTACACCGCCGTAGTGCCTCGCCGGACCGTCACCTGAACCGCTACTGGAGCAGCGACGACTGGAACCGGTGAGGCCCGACGATCTAGACATGGGTGGACTGGTTCTTCGGACAGGAGTGACGTATGGACGTGCGAGATCGGGTGTGTGTGGTGACCGGTGGCGGCAGCGGCATCGGCAAAGCGTTGTGTGAGCGGTTTGCCGCGGACGGCGCACGCAAGGTGGTTGTGGTCGACCGGGCCGCCGACAACGCCCGGACCGTCGCCGATGGTATTGGCGACGTTGGTCTGGCCGAAGTTGTTGACGTCGGTGTCGCCGATGAGATCACCGAGATGCTGGAGCGGATCGAGACCGATCATGGCCCGATCGACCTGCTCTGCAACAACGCAGGCATTGCCAGCGGCGGCGATCCGCTGACCACCCCCATCGACGAGTGGCAGCGGCAATGGGACATCAACGTCATGAGCCACGTACACGCGGTGCGGGCGGTGCTGCCCGGCATGTTGGCCCGCGGCGAGGGCCACATTCAACACACCGCGTCGATGGCCGGCATCCTCACCAGCCATGGCAACGCCCCGTATGCCACCAGTAAGCACGCGGTGGTAGGCCTGGCCGAGTGGCTTTCCATCACCTACCACGACGCCGGCATCAGGGTGTACCTGCTGGCCCCGCTCGGGGTGCGGACGCCGATGCTTGGCCCCCAGGCCGACAGCGAATGGGCCAAGGCGGCGGCGGGTCCGCTGAAAGACCCGGAGGAGGTGGCGCAGCAGGTCACCGACGCCTTTGCCGAGGAACGTTTCCTCATCCTCACCGATGAGATCGCTCAGGATTGGATGGAGTTCAAGACCAATGCCCCGGAGAAGTGGCTCAAGGGTATGCGGAAACTACAAGCTCGAATCGACGCGGCTACCTGACCCACGGTCGGTCTTTGGCTCTACCCTGACCGGGTGACTTTCCCCCAACGCCGGCTGCGTCGCCTCAGAACCACTCCCGCCATGCGGCGGCTTGTCGCCGAAACCGCGATTTCGGTCGATGATCTTGTCGCACCGCTGTTCGTGCGCGAGGGGATCGATGAACCGCAGCCGATCGATTCGCTGCCCGGCGTCTCCCAGCACACCCAGGACTCGCTGCGGACCGAGGTTGAGCGCCTGGTGGGGCTTGGTGTCCCCGCCCTGATCCTGTTCGGCGTTCCGCTCCACAAAGATGCCGAGGGTTCTGAAGCCTGGAACCCGGATGGCGTTGTCCAGGTTGCGCTCAGGAACCTGCGGGAAGACTTCGGGGACGAGATCGTGCTGATGTCGGACCTGTGCGTCGACGAGTACACCGATCATGGCCACTGCGGCATCGTGGATGAGCGCGGCCGGGTCGACAACGATGCCACCCTGCAGCTGTATGGCGCGGCGGCGGTGGCCCAGGCCGAGGCGGGGGCAGACATTGTGGCTCCCTCCGGCATGATGGACGGCCAGGTCTTTGCCATCCGTGATGCACTCGATGAAGAGGAGTTCACCGACACCTCGATTCTTGGGTACTCGGCGAAGTACGCAAGCTCGTTCTACGGGCCGTTCCGAGATGCGGTGGATGTGACCATCGCCGATGGCGGCGACCGCAAGGGCTATCAGCAGGACTGGCGCAACGGCCGGGAAGCCCTGGAGGAGATTCGCTTCGATCTTTCCGAGGGAGCGGACATGGTCATGGTCAAGCCGGCGCTGGCCTACCTCGACATCATCACCCGGGCCCGGATGGAGGTGGACGTTCCCATCGGGGCATATCACGTCAGCGGCGAGTACGCGATGCTCAAAGCGGCAGCCCAAAACGGCTGGATCGACGGCGAGGCCGCGGCGATGGAGATCCTCACCGCCATCAAGCGCTCTGGCGCCGACTTCATCCTCACCTACCTCGCCGGTGAGGTCGCCGAGCTGCTCCGCTGAAGTTTCCGGTCTGGTCTGGTCCGGTCTGACTGGTCCGGTCTGAACCGGCTCTCGGCTAGGCGCTTTCTGCGGCGGCCTTGATGCTTGTGATTGTGTCGACGAGCATGCCCTTGGTCATTTCGATTCTGGCCGCAAACTGCTCCGGCGTTGCCGCTTGCATGCCGGGCGTCTTGTTGACGATCCACCACCGCTCGGTGAGGGTTGTTCCCGCCGCCGTCGGTTCCATCTCATAGCTCCACCAGGTGCAGTTGGCTTCGACGCCACCAACGACGAAGGTGAAATCCTGGCCCTGGTCCGCTTTCGCAACCTCGCACTCTCGTGTCCACTCCCGTTCCCCGGCCCGGTTGTAGCCGTCGAAGCGATCCCCAACGTTGCCGGAGCCGCCGTCGAGCCACTCGCCACCGGTCGCCTCGGGGCTCCATTCGCCCATTCGGGCGATGTCTGACACCAGGGCATACACCGCATCGGGGGCAGCCTCGATGTCGACCGAGGCATGTTCGTAGGCGATGGTGTTGTCAGGTGGCTGCATTGAGGACTCCAGTCGAGGGAAACGGTGAGCGACAGTGATCATGGTCCAGGTCGGCACCGAACATCAAAGGCTGGTCGCGTCCTCGCTGTTGTCGCCGAGGAGGAACCGGGGCCCATCGCCAAGTCCTGCCGCCCCGTCGTCGGGGTTGTAGATGGCACAACGCTGGAGCGAAAGACAACCACAGCCGATGCAGCCGTCGAGTCTGTCCCGCAGCGTGGTGAGTCGTGCGATGCGATCATCCACATCGGATCGGAACGCCGTGGCCATGGCCTCCCAATCCTCATCGGTCGGGGTTCGCCCCTCCGGCAGCGATGCAAGGTGACCGCCGATGTCGTCCAGCGAGTACCCGAGGTTTTGGCAGATCAAGATGAACGAGACCCGGCGGATGGTCGAGCGGGGAAAGCGGCGATGGCCCGAGGGTGCGCGCTCAGCGAAGATCAGACCGGTCTTCTCATAGAAACGGATGGCGGAGACGGCAAGGCCGGTGCGGGCCGCCACTTCACCGATGGGCAGCATCGGCTCCGGTGTCGCCCCCGACCTGCCAGGCTCTGAGCTTTTTGATCGTGAATCGCTTGACCTGAACATTACTTTAGATAGTACAACGGAAGCGGTGAGACGAAGAGCCGAAATGAGGTCGAGCCATGAGCAGTGAACGGGACACCCAGAGCGGACCGCTTGTCGACATTGACCCTGACGCCGTGTCGGCCTCCTACCAAGCAAACAAGCTTGACCGCTGGTCCGATGATCGGTTGGTCAGCGAGGTGGCAGCGGTGGTGGCGACGCCGAGGCGGGATCGGGCCGACTCGTTCATCCTGCACGCACCACTTGAACTGGCAGCACGTCGCCGGCTGCTGCAACTCATTCAACCATCTCAACGGCATCTCGCCCGGTTGCACATTGTGGCCATCGCCGCGAACTATCAGGCGTTCGGCCCCGCCCTCGACGCCCCACCCAGTGACGAGAGCGGCGACAGCACCGACGGCGCATCAATCCACACAGCGGTGACCCATGCAGCGGTGACCGATACCCCGGCTGCCGAGGAGGCAATCGGTCGACTGCTCAGCTCGATCGATGCCGGAGACCTGCCCGGCGTTGACGCTACGGCGACGGCATTGGTCCACAACGCGGAGCCTGCCACGGTGGCCCGAGCCTTGGCCCCGTCGCTCATGGCCCGGACCGCGGCGGCCGCCCACGCACCAATCTTTCTCCAATTCCTACTGAATGCCGGACGAGACGGTCGAGCGCTTGCGTCCATGTTGCGACCGATGGCACGGGAGCTCGCCCGCAATCCGGAGTGGGGGCTCACCTGGATGCACGAACCGCCCACCGCGACCGGCGGCCCAACCGATCTCTACCAGACGCTGGCCCACGCCCCGCGTCTGGGCGCTCCCGGCAGTACCTTCATCCACCCGGTCATGGCCCAGGTCGACAACCAGGATGTCGCCGGGACATTGCTGCCGCCCGCTCTTGGCAACCACGACCACCAGGCCGCAGCTCGGACCATACTTCGGGTGGCCGCCCAATCGATGCTGCATGACGATCCCGGCGAAGCCCCCTACGGCTGGACCCACTGCCTTACGCTACCCCAGGCGGTCCTGGCGTTCGGCTCCACCAAGGACACGCTGGCCGTCGCCGCCACTCACGTCCTCGGGCTCCGGAGTGCCCTCGGCTCCGTAGATCTTCCTCCGCTGGACCTTTCCCCGCTCGACACACCCGAGCGCTCGACCGGGACCGCCAACCGGATCACCGCGCTGGCGTCGGCGGCGGCAATTCGCCACGACGCTCACATCGCAAAGTACGCGCTCGCCGTCATTGACGCGGCAGCGGCCGACCCTCAGGCCACAGATCTGTTTCTGTCCGCCGGCGAGCGACTTATCGAGGTGTGGGACAGCAACGGCGGCCACCCGAAGGACACCTTCCACGAGCACGCCAGCCATGAACACACTGGCCCCGAGAGCACCTCGGCGACCCCTTAGCGATATGGCCTGTCTCCGGAAACGGTGAACCGGAAGCCTCGTCGGGTCTGCGGGTGGTAGTCGTAGATGGCGTTGTGCATCACCGACCGGTTGTCCCACATCGCCATCGAATTGGGCTGCCACTGGAAGCGGACGTGGAACGCCGGGTTCTGGCAGTGAGCAAAGAGGAAGTCCAGCGTCGCCCGGCTCTCGGCGGCGGACATGTCGTTGATGGACGAGGTGAATCCCGCGTTCACATACAGCGCCTTGCGGCCGGTCTCGGGGTGGGTCCGCACCACCGGGTGCACCGACTCGGGATGGTGGTCACTCTTGATGCCGAACTCGCCGCCGTGACGAGCCTCCGCGCTGTGGGTTGCGTCCAGCGGGTCGATGAACCGCTTCCAATGGTCCGACAGGGCGTCATAGGCGTGGTACATGCTGCAAAACAGGGTGTCGCCCCCGGTCGGTGGCACCTCTTCAAGCCGCAGAATCGACGCGCTCGGCGGTGTGGCCGAGGCGCTGACGTCGGTGTGCCATCCTTCGCCGGGGGCCTTGCGGGTTTTGGCACTGGCGCGAATGGGCAGCGCCTCGGGGAAGCCCTCCGGCCCGGGAATTGTCGGGTGGATGAACAGCTCTCCAAACCGGCAGGCGAAGTCTCGGTGCTGGTCGAGGGTGAGTTCCTGGTCGCGAAAGAACAGCACCTGATGTTCAAGCCATGCCGATCGGACTTCCGCGATCGTGTCGTCGGAAAGCGGCGAGGTCAGGTCCAGACCTGACACCACGGCTCCGATTCTGGGCGTTGTCGGCGTCACCTCAAGCGTGGAGGTTGTCATGGTCTCCAGTATCGGTCTGCGTCCGCCCCGCCGTCTAGTGGCAGTTGCCGCCGACAGTGCGCTCCGACGGGTTGCGTCGTGTGGCGTCGGTGTTACTGGCCGGGGAGATAGGGGTCCACTGTGCCGGCCGGGATTGGGGGATTGGCCTCGGTGCTGGCCCGAAACGTCTGCACGTGAGCCATCGCCGGACGCATCACCCAGGTGTTTTCGGGGAGGAACACGTCGTGGCGTTCACGCGGGTCTTCGTACAGGTTGAACAACCGGGGCACCCCCAGTTCGATGGCCGGGTCCAGCATGTACTCCTGCCAGATCAGGTGCAGTTTCCAGTTGCGCCACTTCACCGCATGCAGTTGGTCGGCGACGAAACACAGCACGGCGTCGCGGCCCGAGTTTCCTTGCGCGCCGGTGAAGAACGGCACCAGGTCGATGCCGTCGATCGGTCGGTCGTCGGGGATGGGTGCGCCACCGATGGCGGCCATGGTGGTGTACAGGTCCACCGCGTGGCACAGCTCGTTGCTGACGCCACCGCCGGAGATGTGCCCGGGCCAGCGGATGATGAAGGGCACCCGCAGCGAACCTTCCATCGCGGTGAAGTACGAGCCGCCCCACGGGCCGCTCCAACCCCGCCACGGCAGCACATCCTCGGCGCCGTTGTCCGAGGTGACGATGACCACGGTGTCATCGTCGACAGATAGCTCGGCCAGCAGGTCGAGGAGTTGTCCAACCCTGGTGTCCAATTCGACAAACGAATCAGCGAAGTCACCGTTGCCTGTCACCCCGGCGAAGTCCGGGTGGGGCAGCGTCGGAAAGTGGGGGAAGGCAATTGGCAGGTAGGCGAAGAACGGCGTCTCGTCGGCAACGCTGCGTCGAATGAAGTTCTCGGTTCGGGCAAAGACTTCACCGTCGAAGTGGCGGCGTTGCTCGGTGTCGTAGTCGCCAAGCGCAACGCTGTCCGACCCGGCTTCCCCCTCCCACAACTGCTCCGGTGCCACCACCTCCCGGTCATAGCCGACGGCACTGGTCCACAGCGACGAGTCGTGGGTTTCCAACAACCCCCACCACTCATCGAAACCACGGTTTTGCGGTTGGCGGGCGGGGTCGCTCCCGAGATGCCACTTGCCGAAGTGGCCGGTCGCGTACCCCTGGTCCGACAGCAGCTCGGCGATGGTCCGTTCCCACGTGACCAGTCCTGTCGGTTGGCCCGGCTTCGGGATGGTGGTCGTCCCCGAACGCAGCGGAATTCGCCCGGTCATCACCGCCGAGCGCGACGGGGTGCACTGGGCCTCCATGTTCATGTTGGTCAGCCGCAAACCCTCGGTCGCCAATGCGTCGATCCGTGGCGTCGGTGCACCGCGGACAATGCCGCCGCCGTAGACGCCAAGCTCGCCGTAGCCAAGGTTGTCGAAGAAGACCAGGACGATGTTCGGTTGCGCTGCCATGGCCCCCGATCATTGCAGACCCGGGCAGATCAGGTCACCTGTCGGATACCTGGCGCAAGAATCGTTTCGTGCGGTCGGCCTGAGGGTTGTCCAGCACTTCGGACGGCGGGCCCTCTTCAACGACCACGCCCTCGTCCATGAACACCACCCGGTCAGCCACTTCACGGGCAAAATTCATCTCGTGTGT
>CAZSTV010000048.1:15550-29140 GCA_964609665.1 uncultured Acidimicrobiaceae bacterium | reverse complement strand
GAGTTGGCCCCCACGCCCTGGTGTCATCTCGCTACATTCGAGAAATTGCCGCCCGTGGGGGCGATGTGCGGTCCGTAGTACCGGCCCCGGTAGCCGAACGGCTTGTCGGCGACGGTGGCTGACGGCTGCCGGCTGGCAAGATGGAAGCACCGGGCGAACCCCGGTGTTGGGTTCCGGTATTGGGTCAGACGTGGCGGGCTGATGAAGTGAAGTTGTCGAGGGAGCTAGGCGCATGACTGACGATCGCTACAACGATGAATATGACGACCGGTATGACGACGACTACGCCGATGACCCCGAGGTCAACGAGTCGGAGCAGCGGCAGCGGCGGGGCGGTCTTCCTAACCCCTATGCCGTGCCAGAGGTTGAGGAGCTGCTCGAAGAGGCCATAGAGATGCTGGCCGAGGCGCGACCGCTCCCGATGTCGACCACCGTAAAGGTCAACCGGGATGACCTGCTGCACTTGCTCGAGCAGGCGCAGGAGAAGCTGCCAGAGGAGTTGCGAGCCGCCCGATGGCTGCTCAAAGAGCGAGACGACTTTGTGGCCAAGGCTCGCCAGGAGCACCAGGACCTCATCGATGAGGGCCGGGCCCAGGTCGGGCGAATGGTCGAGCGCCAACAGATCGTCAAGGCGGCCGAGCAGCGGGCCCGCCAAATTGTGGCCGAGGCAAAAGAAGAGGCCAACACCCTCAAGCGGCAGGTCGAGGATTACTGCGATCAGCGGCTCGCCAGCTTTGAGGTGGTGCTCAACCGCACGGCAGCAACGGTGCAAAAAGGCCGGGAGCGGCTGTTGGGGTCGGCAAAGTCCACAACGGAAGAAATACTGGGAACGAGCGGTTCCACTTCCGGCGGCAGCGGGTCTGACCGCGACCGTGACATCGATCTGACCGAGCGAAATGGTCGGGCGGGTGCCCGTGGTCGGGAAGGTGTGCACGCCGAAGATGACGATTTGATCGACGAGGAGATCTAGGTGAGTGACGGCGGTCCAAAAACGCCTCCTGGCGCTGCGGCTGAGACCGAAACCGAGACCGTGGCCGAGCAGGATGGCCCGGAGGTCGAGGAGCAGTCAACGCCCCCTCGGTTGATCGTCAACGTCATGGATCTGCGGCGTCGCCTCGGGCAGCGTCGAACAGAGCCAATCGAGGTGCAACTGGCCCGCCAGACTGTCGTCGGGTCTAGAACCGCTGATGTCCCGGTCGTCGGCGAGGTCATCGTTGAGTCGATCGAGCGTGGCGTGTCCGTTATGGGCTCGGTGAACTTCAGCTGGGAGGGTGACTGTCGGCGTTGCCTTGAACTGACCGGTGGGTCGATGGATGTCGACATTGCCGAGATCTTCCAGATCGGTGCGCCTGAGGACTCTGAACTCATCGGTTTCGATGGCGATCAGATCGATTTGGTGCCACTGGTCCGTGACGCTGCGTTGTTGTCGCTTCCGCTGGCCCCACTTTGTGGCAACGATTGCGCCGGTCCGGACCCCGACCGTTACCCCGCCATCACGGTGGAACAGAGCGAACAGCAGAAGGCCGCCGAGGCCGCTGAGGTTCCCGATCCTCGCTGGGCGGCGCTCGATCAGCTGAAACTGGATGACAACTGAGCCGATGACGGGTGGAGTCGGGGTCGGGAATCGGTACGATTTCTTGCTGGTCGCCTGTGTGGTGATCGACGCCCAGTATCTATCGAGCTTAAGTTTCAGGTTTCCAAATGGCTGTTCCAAAGAAGAAGAAGTCAAAGTCGAAGACCCGCAGTCGTCGGGCCTCGGCCTGGAAGCTTTCGGCTCCGTCTCGCAGCACCTGCGACCGCTGTGGTGCAACCAAGTTGCCCCACCGGGTCTGCGGCGCATGTGGCTGGTACAAGGGTCGTCAGGCCATAGAGGTCGGCTAACACACTCAGGGTTTCGGCGGTGACCAGTGAGCGTCTGCCTGTGGCGGTTGATGCCATGGGTGGAGACTTTGGACCGGAAGTCCTTGTTCGTGGTGCCCGCATTGCGGCGGAGGAGCATGGCACTCCGGTGCTGCTCGTCGGCGATCCGGACAAGCTTGGCGATACCGGCGGGCTGGAAGTAGCGCCCGCGTCAGAAGTGATTGAAATGGGCGCGGACCCGGCACGCTCGGTCCGGCGCCTTAAGGATTCGTCCATCGTCAGGGCCGCCGAGGCGGTCCGCGATGAACGTGCCAGTTCGCTGTTGAGCGCCGGAAACACCGGTGCCGCCATGGCCGCCTCGTTGCTCAGAATGGGACGGATCAAAGGCGTGGCCCGGCCGGCTATCGCCGTGCCCTTTCCCGTGCTCAATTCCACGCCGTCCACGCTGTTGGACTGCGGCGCCAACGCCGACTGTCAGCCGGAATGGCTTGTGCAGTTCGCCAGGCTTGGCACGGCCTATGCCAGGCAACGGTTCGGCCTTGAAAAGCCACGGGTCGCCACCCTCACCATCGGTGAAGAGGCGGGCAAAGGGAACTCGTTGGTCAAGGCGGCATGTGATCTTCTGGAAGACCCGGAATGGGCAGACCAGTGTGGCGCCAGCTACGTCGGCAATGTCGAAGGCGGTGACCTCATGGCAGGCGTCGCCGACGTCATCGTTTGTGATGGCTTCACCGGCAACATCGCCCTCAAGTCGTTGGAGGGCGGGTTTGAGATCTTCACCTCGGCCCTGCGCAAGGCATTGGCGGCCAACCCGTCGCTCGTCGACGTAATGGAACCGGTGAACGAGTCGGTCGAGCCGCTCTTCACCATCTTCAACGCAGGCAACACCGGTGCCGCAATGCTGCTTGGCACCAGGGGTGTATCGATGATCGCCCACGGATCCTCATCGGCGATCACCATTGCGAATGCGATCAGAACAGCAGATGAGATGGCGGCGGTCGATATCGTCTCCAGCCTGCGTACTGCCGTCACACCGTCCTAAAACTCGCTAAATTCAAAGGGTTTTCCGGCCTCCGTCCCTGCCATCACTCCGAATCGGAGTCAACTTGGTAAACTCATCCTGACGTGGGCATTCGCGGTTCTTGGCAGTTCTTAGGCTGCCAGAGATTCTGCGGCTACATAGGTGCCTGCGTTTCCGGAACATGTCGTGATCAAATGCGCTTTGAATCAACGAGACATGTCAAAAAGGAGTCCACGAAAGAATGCCGGCCGAAACCCACATGGAACAGTCACCGATGACGCGCATCGAAGTCTTTGAGCTGATCCGTGACCGACTTTCCGACATCTTGGAAGTTGAGCCGGACCAGATTCGCGAAGGCGACTCCTTTGCCGACGATCTCGACGCCGATTCGCTCGCACTGATCGAGTTGGTTGAAGCTCTTGAAGAGGAACTGGCGGAACGCACGGTTGGCTTCCGTATCGAGGATGAGGATCTTCAGGACCTGAAGAGCGTCCGGGATGCCGTCGACTACGTGTTCGCAAAGGTTGGGAACGAATCCTGAAGACCGGTAGTGAGCTCGAGAAGTTCTGTGAACGGTTAGGCCACCGTTTCAGTGACGAGAGTTTGCTTACCCTTGCCCTGACCCATAGGAGCTTCTGCGCCGAGCACCCTGCTACGTCATCCAACGAGCGGCTTGAGTTTCTCGGAGATTCTGTGCTCGGACTGGTGGTCACGGACTACATCTACACCTCCTATACGCCGCTTCCCGAAGGCCAACTGGCCAAGCTGCGAGCGTCAGTGGTGAACACGGTGACCCTGGCCGAACTGGGACAATCTCTTGACCTCGGCCCGCTTTTGCGGCTCGGCAAGGGCGAAGATCAGTCCGGAGGGCGTGAAAAGGAATCGATCCTGGCCGACGCCCTCGAGGCACTGTTCGGCGCCGTCTACGTTGATGGTGGCTGGCCCGCCGCCCGTAAAGTCATTCTCGATCTGACCCATGAGGCAATCGTCGACGCCGCCGACCAGCCCGGGCGCAAAGATTACAAGACACAACTACAAGAACTCACGGCGAGAATGTCCCTCGGGACACCCGTCTATGAGATAAGCGGTTCAGGACCCGATCACGACAAACGCTTCACAGCAATCACCATTGTTGACGGCGTTGCTCGCGGCCATGGAGCCGGCACATCCAAAAAGCGAGCGGAACAAGTGGCCGCTCGCTCAGCCTATGCAGAGGTTCTTACCCTGCTAGGGAAGGGAGAATCCCGCGATGAGCACTCTTGAGCTCCCTGAGATCGAGACACTCCGACGTGATTTGGAGCGCGAGACCGCAACGAAGAAGATTAAGAGCGTTGAAGCGGTCGTATTGAAATCGCTGCCGGGCATCAAACAGCGCAAGGAATTTGGCGAGCACCTCGTCGGCGCAAAGATTGTCACCGCCGAGCGCGAGGGCCTGCATCTGCTGATCAGGCTGGACAACGAGCACACCATCGTCATTGAGCTTGGCGAGAACGGCCGGATGGAGCGCGTCGCATCCCGGGAGAAGCAGGCGGACGACGTTGTCGCCGTCATCACCTTCACCCAGGGCGGCGACCTGCGGGTAGGGGACAAGAAGGGCTCCAGTTCCATCCGGGTCGTGCATGATGATGACCTGGCCGAGACCTTGCCTGCGCCGGAAGACGTTGGGCTCGACCTCCTGGAACGTCCACTGTCGTGGATTGACTTCGGTCGCATGATGAAAGCCCGCAAGACCCCGCTGAAGCTGCTCCTCACCGATCCCGAGGTCTTCGTCGGCATCGGTGACATCTACAGCAACGAGATTCTGTTCGACTCCGGCCTCCGCCACGATCGGGTCTCTGCAGAGCTGTCGACCCAGGAAATTCGCAGGCTCTACCGGTCGGTGGTCGGCATCATGCACGACGCCATCAAATACCGCGGAACCTCGCTGGAAGACCGACCGTTCGTCGATCTGACCGGCACGCCCGGCGAGTTCGCCGATCATCTTGCGGTCTACGGAAAACAGGGTGAACTGAGCCCTCGGTCCCGCGAACCGATCCAAAAGACCAGCTTCAAGCATCAGGTGGTCTTCTACTGCAACACCCAGGTATAAGGCTGCCCTCCGGGCAGCGCAGGTTCCGCTGCGCAGAACCTGGGTTTGAGGCAATTCCCTCCTTGGCTATCGCCTGGGACCCGGGGTGTGACGTCTAAGATGGTGGCCGCTAGAGGAAGTGGAAGAAGCGGTGGAATTCGCCGTTTCGGTCCGAGAGTGGGAATTGCCGGGTGTTTCTCAAATCGCTGAACATCAAGGGCTTCAAGTCGTTCGCCGATACGGCGGACCTTGCCCTCGAACCCGGCATTACGGTTGTGGTCGGCCCGAACGGGAGCGGCAAGTCAAACGTCGTTGACGCCATGGCGTGGGTGCTTGGCGCTCAGGCCCCAACCGCGGTCCGCTCTCAGAAGATGGAAGACGTCATCTTCGCCGGCACGGCGGCAAAGAAGGCGCTCGGGCGGGCCGAGGTGTCGCTCACCATCGACAACACCGACGGCGACCTGCCCATCGAGTTCAGCGAAGTCACCCTGACAAGAACGCTGTTCCGCACCGGCGAGTCCGAGTACGCCATCAACGGTGTGTCGTGTCGCCTGCTCGACCTACAGGAACTGCTCTCAGACTCCGGCGTCGGCAAGCAGCAGCACATCATTGTTTCGCAGGGTCGTATCGACTCGGTGCTGAACGCCAGGCCGGAAGAACGACGGGCCATCATCGAAGAAGCGGCCGGCGTACTGAAGTACCGCAAGCGTCGGGAGCGGGCCGAACGCAGGCTTGCCTCCACCGCCGAGAACATGAACCGGCTGCAGGATCTTGTGCGTGAGGTCAAGCGCCAGATTCGACCGCTGGAGAAGCAGGCAGACGCGGCCCGCCGCCACGGTGCGGTCGTCGAAGAGCTGAACGTGCTCAAGACCCACCTTGCGGGCCGTGAGCTCAGCGCACTGTCCGGCCAGCTGGAGACCGGTCGGCGGTTACAGGTCGAATACGACGAGCGGGAGTCCGAACTTTCTACGCAGCTTGCAAGCCTCGACGCCGTCGTCATGCAGAGCGAAGCCGAGCTTTCGGCCCTCGGCGCCTCCGACGTTGCCGAGACCCTCAGCCGGGCAAAGAGCATGGGCGAGCGTATTCGCGGTCAGCGAAACGTGGTCGGCGAGCGCCGGACACGGCTCGAAGGCGAACTGCAGGCCGCTGTCGACAACGGACTGGTCGCCAACCTCGAAGCCGAGTCGGCCAGGATCACCGGCGAGCTTGTCATGGCATCGGCAGAGCTCGATGCCGTCCGCCCGGAGTTTGTCGAGCTGGAAGACTCCGAGGCGCAGCTGGTCAACGAGCAGCTCAGCTTCGACTCCGAATGGGGAGACTCGATTGCCCCAACGCCGACACGGGCCGCCGAAATCCGGGCGGGCATCGAAGCTCTCGGCGTTACGTCGGAACGCAACGAACAGGAACTCAACCGGCTCGGCAGCCAGGTCGAGCAGTTTGACCAGCGAGCCGAGCGGGCCACCGACGCCCGCGATCGTGCCATCGCCGAACTGGCTCGCAATGAAGCCCTCCTGCCGGACCTGGAACAGCGTCTCAACACCGCCAGGGCCGAGACCGAACAGGCAGAACAGGCGCTGAGCACCATCACCGATGAGCAACGTCGGGTGGAATCCGAAGCCAGCAAATGGCAGGCAAGAGCCGAGGCGCTGGCCCAGGCACTCGACGAGGCCCGGACCAAAGCCGGAGCCGAAGCGCTACAGGCAAGCGAAGGAGTGCTCGGCACCCTGCTCGATCTCATCGACATCGATGAAGGTTGGGAGCTGGCGGTTGAAGCAGCTGTTGGCGATGCGCTGGCCGCAGTGGTGGTCGACGGGGACAGCAACGCTACGTCGGCGCTCGTCACCCTGGAAGATGCAGAGCTGTCCGGGGCTGTCCTTGCGCTTGGACTGCCGGTGGCAGCAGACACCGACGTATCGATCGGCTCCGGGTTCGACAGCTTTGTCGGGTCCGGCTCGCTTGTACGCCAACACGTTCGCCCGCTTCGTCAAGACGTCGGCCCACTGCTCGACGCTCTGATCGGCAACACGGTTGCGTTGAGCGACGGCTGGCGTGACTCGCTCGCCACCATCGTCGACAACCCCGGCCGCGTTTTTGTCACCAAGGCAGGCGACCGTTTCAGCCAGCGCGGCTGGCGGCTCAGCCAGGGCTCGACCGGCGCAACCGGTGCGGCCCTCGAAGAAGCGAAGACACTGGAGCTGCAGAGCGCGGCTGCGGCTGCGTCGGTGACCGAGCAGGTGGCGCAGACCCGGGAGCGGGTGACCGATGCCGCCAAGGCGCTGAAGACCGGTGAGTCCGAGCTGCGGCAATGCCGCTCCGAGCTTGAGCGGGCGACGCAGACAAGAGACCGATCCATCGCCGAGCTGACTTCGCTTGAGACCGACCGCACGGAACTGATCGAGCAGCGGACCGCCATCTTCAACCGCAAGCAGGCCGACGCCTCCGAACTCCGCCAGCTCATGAACGAGCTTCCCGCGGTGGAGAACGAAGAGGCGGAGCAGCGCAACCGGGCCGAGGCGCTCAGTCGGTCCCGGACCACCCTTGAAGAGCGCACAAAAGAGGTCTCATCAAAGCGGACCGAGCTTGAAGTCAAGATTGCCGCCATCGAAGAGCGGCGTGAACTCTTGCGGACTCGACAGACCGAGACCGAGTCTCGCCTTGAGCGCCTTGTCGCCGAGCGCGAGCAGGCCCGGGTCCGTCGGGTCAGGATTGAGAAGGCAATATCGGTCGTCAACGGTCTGACCGAGCGCCTTGAGCAGAACCAGACGAAGCTGTCGGCCTGGACCGAACTGTTGGAAGCAGAGCAGCTTGCGCAGTCGGAGTCGGCAAAGCAGGTGTCGGCCCGTCTCACCGAAAAGCGGGGCGAGCGCGTTTCGGCCGAAAAGGAACTCACCGAACTGCGGGAGCGCCGGAACCGGTTGGAGCTTTCCGAAACCGAGTATCGGGTCAAGCTTGAAGCGTTGACCGAAGCGGTCCGTCGTGAGTTGGACACCGATCCAGAGCTTGCGATGACCGTCGAATGTCCGGAGCTGCCCGCCGGGACCACTCCGGAGAACCGGGTTCGTGACCTCGAGCGCGAGCTGAAGATCATGGGGGCCATCAACCCGCTCGCCCTCGAAGAGTTTGAAGAGCTCAAGGAGCGCCACGCCTTCCTCGACGGGCAGTTGAATGACATCAAGACCGCCCGCCGGGACCTGCACAAGCTGATCCGCTCCATCGACGACGAGATTGTCGGCGTCTTCAGTTCTGCCTACGCAGACGTGTCGACCAACTTCATCAGCCTGTTCCAGACGCTGTTCCCGGGCGGTAAGGGCGCGGTCAAGATGACCAACGCCGATGACATCCTCAACTGCGGTATTGAGATTGAGGCCAAGCCGTCCGGTAAGAACGTGAAGAAGTTGTCGCTGCTCTCCGGTGGTGAGCGCTCGCTGGTCGCCCTTGCGTTCCTGTTTGCCGTGTTCCGCAGCCGCCCGTCACCGTTCTACGTCATGGACGAGGTTGAAGCGGCGCTCGACGACATGAACCTGTCGCGGTTCCTGGCCCTGGTCGAGGAGTTCCGCAAGGAAGCCCAGCTGAT
The DNA here is from genome assembly GCA_964609665.1 of uncultured Acidimicrobiaceae bacterium. Taxonomy (GTDB): domain Bacteria; phylum Actinomycetota; class Acidimicrobiia; order Acidimicrobiales; family SZUA-35; genus JAHELU01. The sequence continues at coordinate 20,617 of CAZSTV010000048.1, read as the reverse complement.
CATCGTCAGCCACCAGAAGCGCACCATGGAAGCCGCAGACGTGCTGTACGGCGTCAGCATGAAGCCCGGCGGTTCGTCAAAGGTGGTCACCGAAAAGGTGGTCAAGCGCAAGGCGGGAGCGGAGCCGATCATCGACCTCCGCGACAACGCCCCAGATGCTGACGTCGACGGCAACGGCTCAGGGCAGGCGCTGGAACCAGAGCAAACTGAAGCCGGTTGACAAGACCAGCAGGGCGAGCGCCCCGGCGACGAACCAGTCGGTGATCTCACGGTTGACGTCTTCAAACCCCACAGCGGAGCCGATGTTGTCGTAGACCGACTCGAGCTCTTCCAGCGAGGATGCTGCAAAGAACGCCCCGTCGGTTGCTTCGGCGATGGCCCGCAGGTTGTCTTCTCGGACCGGTACCGGAATGGGGGCGGTCTCAACCGCTGCCGTCGCCGGATCGTCGTAGACGATGGCCCCGTTCTCGGTGCCGAACGCAATGGTGCTGATCGGGATCTGGGCCTCAATTGCGGCGGCGACGGCATCGGCGTCGGGACGCCCAATGGTGGTCTCACCATCGGACAACAGCACGATCCTGGCCGGAGGTAGTTCGCCCGTGGCGTCCGGGGGAGCGTTCAGCAGCGCATCCAACGACGTGAAGATGGCCTCGCCAATAGCGGTCGATTCCGCCAGCCGCAGATTGTCGATTGCGGTGTAGGCCGGGAGCCGGTCCTGGGTGGGGGAGACCAGCACGGTGGCCGTGCCTGCGAAGGACACGACGCCGACGTTAAGGGTTGGTGGCAGCTCCTCGATGAAACGATTTGCCGCCGCCTGGGCGGCTTGGAGTCGGTCCGGGTCAACGTCGGTTGCCTGCATCGACAGCGACACGTCGATGGCAACGATGACCGTTGCCCGCTCCCGGGGAACCCGGACCTGGCGGGCCGGCTGGGCCATAGCGGTCACGAGTGTGGCGAGGGCCAGGAGGAAGATGGTGGCCGGAATGTGACGCCGGAAACCCGGCGACGCGGGAGCGACCGACTCGAACAGTTCCGAGGAGCTGAAACGCAGGGCGTAGGTCTTCCTGCGGCGCTGCAACAGCACGTACACCACTGCCACGACGGCAACGGCAAGCAGGAACCACAGTCTCCACGCGGAAAGGAACGTCACTGGAACGACCCCCGTCCGGCGTTGGCCCCGGCCAGTATTCGCCGCTTGCGGTCAGACACGAACCCGAGCAGGTCATCGAGCCATGGCCGATCGGTGGACAGCACCAGGTGATCCACTCCGGCGGTACTCAGACGCTTCGCCAGTCGCTCTTGGCGTTCGGTGGCGGCGGCCGCAAACTTCTCTCGGACCGAAGCCTTGTTGGTCTGCACCTCTCGTTCCTCGCCGGTGGCGGGGTCTCGGATCAGCACGAGGCCGACGTTTGGCAGCTCGTACTCCCGAGGATCGACGACCTGGACTGCCAACACGTCGTGGCGTCGGGCTGCCACGGCCATGGCATCTTCCCACCCGGGGGCAACCATGAAGTCAGACACCACCGCAAGCAGCCCACGCCGTCGGGCAATGGTGGACACCCGGGCCAGACCGGTGGTCAGGTCGGTGACGCCGCTGTTGTCCTCACGGGGTGTCTCAGCGATCTGATGCAGTAGCCGGAGCAGGTGCTTTCGGGATCCCTTTGCCGGAACGACCTCGGGCTCACCGCGTCCGGCCAACACCGCGCCGATCTGGTTGCCATCGCGGCTTGTCAGGAACCCGACCGCAGCCGCCGCGGCAAGGACAAGATCTCGCTTTTCGCAGTGTGCCGTACCGAAATCCAGCCGTGATGACCGGTCGATCAGCAGCCAGGTCTGTAGTTCGCGCTCGGCGATTGTCTGGCGGATATGAGGCTCGGAAAGTCGGGCGGTGACGTTCCAGTCAATGCGGCGAACATCATCGCCGGGGGCATACCGTCTTGTCTCGCCGAGTTCGGTGCCGTGCCCGGGGACCAGACCCCGGTGGTCGCCGTGAAGCAGCCCGTCGAGGCGACGGGTCACATCCAGTTCGAGCCGACGCAGAATCTCTCGGGTTGACCCGTCGATGATGGTTGGTGACGGGTCGCTCACGACGCAGGGGGCTCAGACGCAGCAGGACTCGAGGGTAGTTTCGCCTCCGGCGCAGGCACCGGTGGCAGTTCGGTGCTCGGGGCCGGGACCGGCGGGAGGTCTGACGATGGTGGCAGCGGCTGTGTGGCCAGTGGCTGTGTGGCCAGCGGGGTGCTGGTCTCCGGGGCGGCCTGGGCACCGGTCGGTACCTGCATCATGGTTCGCCCGCCCTCCACCGGGGTGACGTTGGCCGCGGGCACAACGGCGAGCAGACGGTTGAGGACGTCATCGGCGCTGAGTCCCTTGGCCAGGGCCTCGTAGCTGAGCATGATTCGGTGCCGCAGCACGTCCCGGGCCACATCGAAGGTGTCCTGGGGGATCACGTACGACCGGCCTCGCAGCACCGCAAGGGCCCGAGAGGCGGCGACGAGCCCAAGGGTTGCTCGGGGGCTGACCCCGAAGTCGATCAGCGGCTCAAGTTCTGGCATACCGCGAAGCGCCGGTTCCCTCGTCGCCATGACAAGGTCAACCGCGTATTGGGCCACCGCGTTGTCGACGTACACCTGGTCGGCGACGACCTGTAGCTCACCGAGCTCGGCCAGCGAAATGACCTCGTTGGCGTTTGGCGCGCTGACACCGACCCGGCGGACGATCTCCAGTTCCTCGGTAGGGGACGGGTAGCCGACGGTGACCTTCATGAGAAAGCGGTCGCGCTGTGCTTCGGGCAGGGTGTAGACACCCTCGGACTCGATCGGATTCTGGGTGGCCAGTACCAGGAACGGTCGCGGCAGCTGCTTGGTTTCACCACCGATTGAGACCTGACGCTCTGCCATGACTTCCAGCAGGGCGGACTGCACCTTGGCCGGGGCCCGGTTGATCTCGTCGGTAAGCAGCAGGTTGGCGAAGACGGGACCCCATTCGGTGTCGAACCGTTCTTCGCTGGCCCGCCAAATCCGGGTGCCGACCAGGTCGGACGGGAGCAGATCTGGGGTGAACTGCAGCCGGACGAAACTGCCACCGATGGCTTTGGCCATGGTGGAGACAGCGAGGGTCTTTGCCAAACCAGGTAGGCCCTCAAGCAGAATGTGGCCCCGTGCCAGCAATGCAACCAGCAGTCGTTCGACCATGTGATCTTGACCGACGATCACCTTCTTGATCTCGAATAGAACCCGTTCGAGCTCAATGGCGGCGTTGGTGTTGTCGTCCATAGTTCTCCATTGTGGCGGCTCTGGTGCCAAATCCAGAGATGGGTTGGCGGACCGTCACGTCTCCCAGAGATGACAGTGTGCGGTCCCGGGCCGAAAGATGAGGCAAAAGCGCTGCAGTAGGCGGCCCCGAGCCCGCACCCGCCGGTTCCGAGGTGGCCTTGGGGCAACGTTCGTGGTGAGAGCACTAGCCTAAGACGGTGCGCATTTTGGTCGTTGATGATGAACCGGATCTTGCTGATGCCGTCGCCGGATCGCTCCGCCGGGAAGGCTACGCGGTTGATGTTGCCAACTCCGGCCACGAGGCCCTGGAGCGGTTGACCATCAACCCGTACGACCTTGTCCTATTGGACCTGACCCTTCCGGACCTCGACGGTCTGGAGGTCTGTCGGACCATCCGCACCGACCCGCTCTTTGATCCAACCACCCGGGTATTGATGGTGACCGCCCGGGATTCCATTGAGGAGCGAGTGCAGGGTTTGGACGACGGCGCGGATGACTACCTGGTCAAGCCGTTTGCTTTACCGGAGCTTTCGGCTCGGGTACGTACTCTTCTTAGAAGGGAAACGACTGGCGGTGATGCTGTGTTGCTCGCTGGAGAGCTCGCCCTAGACACGGCCCGCCAGCTCGTTTCCTGGCAAGAAAACTCGATCGAGCTGACCACCAAGGAATTCTCGCTCTTGCGTTACTTCATGACTCACGAGGGCGAGGTACTCAGCCAGGAACGGCTCCTCGAACACGTCTGGGATGAAATGCTCGATCCGTTTACAAACACCGCACGAGTCACCGTTGGCACCCTTCGTCGTAAGCTTGCAGCCGCCACCGGCCACGCCCTGATCGAAACGGTCATCGGGTCGGGCTACAAGTTCATCGCTCCGGCCGGGTAACAGGTCGATTTCATGCCCTCGGCGCCTCGCATCTCGCAGTCGATTCGGTTTCGGCTCTCGTTGACGTATGCGCTGGCGGTCTTCACCGCCGGGTCGATGCTCATCGGTGGGCTCTACATGTGGCAGGTCCGCCAGCTCGACGAGCCGACGTTCTTTCGAGGGCTCATCACCATGGTGGATCCCGAAACCGGCCGAGCCGTTGAGCGCGTGCTGCTTTTAGACAACGACTTTGACGAGAAGGCGCTCGGCATTTTCGAGTACAACGCCTATCGCTTGGCGCTCGACAACCTGCGCAAGGCCTCGCTGGCCGGGCTCGGCATTTTATTCTTCATCTCCTTCGCCACCGGCTGGCTGCTTGCAGGATGGGCGTTGCGGCCCGTGCACCGGATGACAATGGTCGCCAGGGACATCACCGCGACCGACTTATCGCGCCGCATCTCCCTGCCCGGCCCCGAGGACGAAATGAAAAGCCTCGCCGACACCTTCGACGCCATGCTCGACCGGCTGCAAACCGCGTTTGAGGACCAGCGGCGCTTCGTTCAGGACGCCTCCCATGAGCTGCGAAACCCGTTGGCGGTGGCCAGAACCAACCTGGAATTGGCCCTCTCCGACCCCGACGCAGCGACCGATGACCTCCGCCGTTCCGCTGACGTCGCCATGCGGTCCACCGAGCGAATGTCGTCCCTGGTCGATGATCTGTTGACCCAGGCCAGAAGTGGCGTTCCCGAGGTTGCCAGGGGAGACGTCGACCTGGTCGCTGTAGCGTCGGATGTTGTCGAGGAGTTCTCGGCCAGCGCCGCCAAACGAAACCTCACGTTGCAGTTGGTCTCCCCACTTGCGCCGCTGGTGGTCCGCGGCGACGGACCAGCGCTTCGCCGAGCCATGAGCAACCTGGTGTCCAACCCGGT